>DAOVFL010000003.1 GCA_030672945.1 Candidatus Bathyarchaeota archaeon
CCTGCATCTGCAGCCATTAAAGTAATTTCTACGCATACTTTTGTTCCTTCACACACAAGTCTGAGAGTATTAGCAATTAATTCTAAAGGTTGAATTGAACCAAAATCTTTACGAATCGCTCGTTCCACGCCGCTTAAAGCATGGATTCCCCTGAAAATCTTCGCTCCATTTTCCAGAATTTCTCTCGCATATTCATCCTTTAACTCGATCTTCCCGGGTTCACGAAAACCAGAACAGTGTGTTACTACTATGACATCATACCCTTTGAATATTTTGGATACTTTTACCCCTGTTTCACCAGTTGTTGAAGCAACTAATATGTTTCTTACACACTCTTTTTCTACATATTCTTTAACCAACTCTAATAGAACATCAACATTGTGTTTACCTGAATTTTCAAAATAGGTCACTTTTTTTTGAAGCAAGCTCATAAGTTTCCACCGATTCATAAAATCCTAAACTTTCGTTTATTAATTTATCAGGTTATCATTGTTTAAGCAGTTTCTTTCTTAAGGGTTTTCTTTTTAATTTTGTGCCACAGATCTTGCATGTATTAAATTTGTAATTCGATGGATACCGTTTATAGCATGCTGGACAATATCTCATCCATTGTACACGGAAACGGATGCCAAATGTAGCTAGTGAAGCGAATTCAATGCCCATTTGGTCGGCAACATTCTGTATTGAGTAGTCATCTGTTGCAATCAACGGTGAATACCCTTGTGTCTTAAGTTGTAAAGCCAATGCTAGGACTTGAAGATCTGCTTCTGAGAGGAAAAATGCGTCTCCGACAAATGTTGCTGATGCTTTTGCTTTATTCATAAACATCCTTTCCGGCGTCTTAATTCTTAGCTTCCCACTTTCCACTGCTGTTTTAAACCTGACCCAAGCCATAGAGATTCCTGACATTTCCTTCCTAACTGCTGGAACGGTATACTGTTCCTCGCTTATTGAAAATGGGTCGAAACTAGCCACAAAGGCTGACGTATCCAAAATTATAACCTTCTTCATTAGCTTATTCGTTGAATTTCTCTCCCAACTCGGTGAAAATAAGTCTGCTTCTTAAGCGGTGGTAAAAATTCTTCCTGAATCTTATAAAAGAAGCTTGATATCTAGAACGGGTAACAGTCAAACTTGTAGGTTCAGAATCTACGATTTTGCGGTGTTGTCCGTCGATCACCACTAGCGTTCTTTTTGGTCTAAGAACGTCAACTGTAAGGTTTGAATCCGCTGGAAATACAATTGAACGGAAAACGCTTAAGGCACATACAGGTGTAAGAACAAACGCGTCTACGCTTGGATCTAAAACAGGTCCCCCGGCTGAGAGTGAATAACCAGTGGAGCCGGTTTGTGTGGCTACCATTAATCCGTCTGCTTGGCAACTCAGAATTGGTTCCATATCTTTTATGATTCGAGCGTAAAGTAATTTTGCCGGCTCATCAGCCGTGATTAACACTTCATTTAAAGCGTCTGGAAATTTGATGCCGTCTATGGTTACCGAAAGTTTCATGCACCTTTCAAGAGTGAATTCTCCCTTCAAATACCTGTCTACTGCGTTAAAGACCTGTTCGGGCTCTACTTCTGTCAGAAAACCTCTGACGCCCATGTTTACTGCAAGTATTGGCTGTCCAGGTTTTGGAATTGAGATGCCTGTTCTTAAGATTGTTCCGTCTCCACCAACCGTGATTATGAAGTCAGTTTTCATCCGTTCTAGGGATACACTTTTTTCTCTCATCCCCATTTTTTGGGCTAATGTGTCTTCCACATATACCTCTAATCCTCTTGCTGTTAGATATTTAGCTAGATCTTCAGCGAGTTTTATGGCTTTTTTCATGTCAAAACGGGCAACTAAACCTACACTTTTGTACAAAGTTTCACTTTCCAACACTAGCGATACCTTAATCTATATATGAGTGGTGTTTAAAATTGCTATGGATGAAAGCAATAACATGGTGGTGTTAGTATGAGTAAACCAGCCGGTGTTGGAAGCCTACGTGAAGGTCGCTACATAATTGTGGATGGTGAACCATGTCGAATAGTTGGCATAACTAAGTCAAAACCTGGAAAACACGGGGCAGCCAAGGCAAGGATTGTCGCTATCGGCATTTTTGATGATGCCAAGAGAAGCTTTGTAAAGCCTGTAGATGCGAACGTAGAAGTACCGATAATTAATAAGAGAAGTGGGCAAGTGTTTTCGGTGACGTCTTCCGGCGTTCAAATAATGGATTTGGAAACCTATGAATACTTAGATGCGCCTTTTCCTGAAGACAAAGATTTGAAGGCAAAACTTGTCTCCGGCGTTCAAATTGAATATTGGCAGATATTGGGCAGAGTTAAAATTATTAGGATTAAATAGAATGAGATTAAAGGTTAATCCAGTGGAAAATCACTTCAATAGTCTTTTATTCTTTTCAAGAGGCTGTACATTTTCGTAACATAGTAATGTAGAATTAATGGATGTAAAACAGTTTTGACAAGAGAGCTTCAAATAGTGTATGAATAGTAACTTTTGAGATGTCTGAATCTCTGTCGAAAGAGGTTGTTCGTTGGACGTTGCTGCCACATACAACAGGAAGATTTGAAAAGTGGCTGGGTAATCTGCAAGACTCGATAGCTATAGTAACTCTTTACACCGAGTGCGCACTTGACTAACAATTTTTTATAAATGTGTGGTTTGTACCATGTAGTTAATTATGAACTATCTCGAACCAGAAGGTCTAAGCGTTACTTCTCTTGACGAAGCTATCGTCTGAAGTAAGGTTAAGTGTGAAGGCAAGACTGTGACGGTTACTCCTGACGCTGCAATTATCTTTCCATGAGTTGCTGCTGCCATTTTAGATCGTGTTTAACTCCATCAAATCCAATCGACGTGTCTAAAACCTAAATAGAGTATTGAAAGTATCACTCCCCAACTTAACGCTATGACAGCTACTTCCAAAACTAGGCTATCGTTTAGATAACTCCAGCTAACCCAAGCACTTATTCCACATAAACCTACTAATAGGAAGATGAACATAGCAAAATGGATTGCGCGTTCCACCGTCATAATGTCTCATCCGCTAAACTTGTTTTAAGAGTTAGTATAGCTTACTGTTAAGAGTTTTTGTCAAACAATTTATTTTATGTTTTGTTCACTATATTTAGAAGCCAATGATGCAAAAAGAGCCCTCTGATTTGTGACGACGCCTTAAACAATTGCTGAGGCTTCTAACTCATTCCTTTAGATGTCCCTTTCCTGTTTCCGGGGCAGTCGAATCTCAAAAATTCCCCTTTTGAAACGAACTTCCATTTTATCGATATCCACTGATACTGGGATGCGTATTTGACAGCGAAGTGTTTGAAAACCACCTTTGTAGTGGGTTATGCCGAAATCGTCTAATCGTATTTTTCGTTTCATCTTCGCTAATATCTCGATGGTATCTTCGCTTACGGGTTTAACATGAATTGTGTTTTCTTCTGCATAAGGTAGGTCACTAGTAACGATTACTTCTGTCGGTGTCACCATTATGTTACTTAGTGGTTCCATCGTGCAAGCCCTATGATCCCAGCTTGGTTTTTCAATTAATGCTTCTCTAAATCTTTCTGTCCACTTCTCTAAATTTTCGAAGTACTCTTCGAAAATTTCAAAAATAGAACGCCTTCTCTTATTTGACATTTCACCGTCACCTCATGACACATACAATGGTATGTCGTACTCCTGTGTTTTCTTCATCTTTGACAGCTCTTGACGAGTTCGCTTCATTACGTCCCTAGCCCTCAAGCGGATTTCCTCACCCTTTTCAAGAAGTTTCGAAACGTCGACTTTTATACCCAGAACGCGTGTTAATTCCTTCAATAATGCCGCTGCTGCTTCAGGATCTGGATAGTTAAAAAAACACTGTGCAAGTAGAGTAATGGCTGGTATTTTTGTGCTTGCGCAGTACTGCATCATAATTGCTTGAGGACCAACCATGTACCCTTCCTTCAACACTTGTATACCCTTATTTTGAACCACCTTCAAGGTTTCCGGGTTTGATGCTGCTGCAAACACGTTCAATTTCTCAATGTCTTGTCTATCTTGAACTGGAATACCGCTCATTGAAATCATCATTTTAACATTTTTGCTTGTTCCCCAATCAATCAGAGTATGCATTATTGGATAGATTGTATCTGATGATATGGCTGTCTCAGAAACAGCAAGAAGAATATCATGATTTCCGAAAATTCTCACAGGTGAATGGGGTAACCCTTCATGTAAGACAATTAAAGGTGGTAGCAATCTTGAATCCATAGACGCCACCTCTGTCAATTTAAATTCTGATATTAAATGTGAAGCTGCAATGACACCAACTAATCCAACATCTGGGAATCCGAAAAGCATAATACCGTCATGTGGAACATCTTTTCTCTCTATAATTTTAACTTCTTTACTCAAATTTATCCCTAAATTACTTTTTAGGCTCAAGAGGTGTAAAAGGCTTGTGGAAATTAGAGCTTGAAAACTAAATATCTATTTAAAGGCGTAAACAACTTAATTCACGGGAAAACTATGGCTCTAGAACGTTTAGGCTCCTCACTTCATGCAGCTTTAAAAAAAGTTTTCAGAGCCTCTATTGTTGATGAGGCTACTGTTAGAGAGCTTGTTCGAGACATACAAAGAGCTCTGCTTCAAGCAGATGTAAACGTTAAGCTTGTACTCAATATTTCAAAACGAATAGAAAACAGAGCATTAAAGGAAAAAATTCCTCCAGGAATTTCAAGACGGGAACATGTGATTAAGGTTGTTTATGAAGAGCTGGCGCGGTTTTTAGGAGAAAAACCAGTTCCAATAAAGGTAGAGCCTGGAAAAAGGAAAGTAAGAATGCTCGTCGGCATACAAGGCTCTGGAAAAACAACAGCAGCAGCCAAACTTGCAAGATACTATCAAAAAAGAGGATTGAAAACAGCTTTAATCTGTGCAGACACGTACCGCCCAGGCGCGTATGCACAACTCCAGCAACTAGCAAACAGAATAAATGTGCCTCTGTATGGAGACCCGAAGGCTAAGAACCCTGTCAAACTAGCCTCAGAAGGTTTGGAACACTTCAGTGGTAAAGACTTGATAATTATTGATACTGCTGGTCGTCACAAAAAAGAACAAAAATTAATTAAAGAGATGAAAATGCTTGAGAAAAAGCTAAAACCAGACGAAATAATGTTAGTGATTGACGGAACAATCGGCCAACAAGCACTGGGTCAGGCAAAAGCCTTCAATGAAGCAACACCTATAGGTTCAATCCTCGTAACGAAACTAGATGGGTCGGCCAGGGGAGGCGGTGCGCTCTCAGCGGTTGCAGCCACAGGTGCGCCTATAAAGTTCATCAGCACAGGCGAAAAAATACAAGATATTGAATCTTTCATCCCTTCTCGTTTCGTGGGCAGATTACTAGGCATGGGTGATCTGGAAACATTACTTGAGAAGGTCAGTGAAGCAGAAATAAAGGTTCCAGAAAAGAAGGCAAAGGCTATCTTAAGCGGTAAGTTCTCACTAACAGACATGTATGAACAATTTGAAGCAATGAAGGGAATGGGCCCCTTCCGGAAACTCCTGAAAATGCTTCCAGGCATGTCATACAATATACCGGAAGAAATGGTAGATCTGGCTGAAGACCGTTTGGAGAAGTGGCGTGTAATTATTCAGTCTATGACGATAAAAGAAAAGGGAACCCCTAAGATTTTAAATGCTTCACGAATAAGACGTGTGGCAAATGGTTCTGGAACAAGCGAGAGAGAAGTGAAGGAGCTTCTAAAGCAGTACTCTATGATGCGTCGCATGCTAAAAACTCTACGGAGAAAAAAGAAGCTACCATTTTTGAAAAAGGGCATGTCACTAGATTTTAGGTAACCCTGCTAGAGTGCAAAAGAGGGATTACATTATGAATATTCTAGGAAAATCTTTGATAATGCTTAAGAAATACCCGTTGTGTAATCATTGTCTAGGAAGACAATTCGCGCTGCTAGGGTATGGCATGGAAAACTATGAAAGGGGGCGAATGATAAAAACTATTTTAACAATGGAGGCTCACATGCTTGCTCTTTCCAAAAATAAGAAAGGTATAAGAAATCTTAAAATCCTTGCAACAAACGGCTTCTTCGAAACAGCCAAAGAAATATTACATAGAATGAAAAAACGTATTCCAAGTCATGCTCCAAAAACCTGCTTTCTCTGTGAGGATAGATTTAAAATTGTTGACGAGCTTGTGAAAAGAGCTCTATATGAGCTTAAGGACTATGAATATACCAACTTTTTGGTAGGCATACAACTCCCTGTCTTAGTTGAAGAACGTGAAGATGAGTTCAAGGCTGAATTCGAAGTATGTCATGGCGAAGACATACGAAACGAGTTTGGACGAATAATAGGTAAAAGGATTGCTGAACACCATGGGAAAAGTGTGGAATATAAGAGACCTGAAGTGGTTCTGCTTATTAATCCCGTGACAGAAGAGGTGAAGTTGCAAGTAAATCCGCTCTATGTTGCTGGGCGTTATAGGAAAATGGTTAGGGGGATACCTCAATCAAAATGGCTATGTTCCCACTGCAGGGGAAAAGGCTGTAAGAATTGTAGCTGGACTGGTAAAATGTACTCAGAATCAGTAGAGGAAATAATCGAGAAACCTTTTCTAGATTTTACGAATGGTGTTAAAGCATCATTTCATGCTTCAGGAAGGGAAGATATTGACGCTCGTATGTTGGGCAATGGTAGACCTTTCGTAATAGAAATCAAGAAATCTATGAAGCGGTTTTTAGACCTTGAAAAGCTTGAGAAGGCTGTTAATGCTTACGCTGAAGGTAAAGTTGAAGTTTCAAATTTGAGGTTTGCAAGTAAAGATGTTGTCAGAAAGGTGAAAAAGGCAGAGTCTGCACAAAAAGAATATCGTGTCATCATAGAATTCGAAACTAAAGTCACAGCTAAAAATCTGCATCTTATTGAAGAGAAGCTAACGAAGGTCTTGATTAAGCAGAGAACTCCAATGCGTGTCTTGCATAGACGGGCAGATTTGACACGAGAAAAGTACATATACGAGGTTAAGATAAAGAAGTTGTCGCCTAAAAAGGCTGAAATGAAAATACGCTGTGAAGGAGGACTGTACGTTAAAGAGTTGGTGAATGGTGATGAAGGAAGAACCAAACCCAGCGTTTCAGAAATTCTTAAAGGCAAAGTGGCGCCGATAGAGCTTGATGTTCTAAACGTAATTATGAAGGATTAAGAGGTAACAAAAATGAAAAAATCGAAGGGGTTTCGCTCAAGAACTCGGCTTCTTCTTAAAAAGAAACCGCGAGAAAAGGGCAAAATAAGCCTAAGCAAGTTGCTTCACCAATACCAATCTGGAGACCGCGTGGTCATTAAGATAGAGCCAAGCATCCAGAAAGGTATGCCTCATAAGCGTTATCATGGTAAAGTCGGAACGGTAATTGAAAAACGTGGGAGAAGCTATGTTGTTAGCGTTACACAGGGAAAAACTGTTAAAGAGATTATTGTTAGACCTGAACATTTGGAACCTTATGAGAGTTGATTTGAATGTCTGAAAATGCGATAACAGAAAAGAACCTTACGATTCCACAGGTTAAGAAGTTACTTGAATCTTTAGGAGAAGAGAACTTGGACCGGTTTCAGCGTCGTACACTTGATTATGCATCTAAATTTTCTAGAGTGGATGCTAAGGCTGCTGAAAAACTGATGAAAAAACTTGTGAAGAGATTCTCTTTAGAAGAGGAAGAAGTTGTTCAAATTGTTAACTGTATGCCTAAGAGTATCGAAGAGTTAAGAGTTTTTCTTGCTGGTGGACGTAAAATTATTGAAACCTCAAAACTCGAGGCTATGATTAACCTTTTAGATGAACATCGAAAATTGAAATAGAAATCAGCCACTATTTTTTTAGGCAATGAGAGCTTAAAGTAAAGGTGAATATGATGGAGAAGCGATACGAAGAGCACGCTTACGTTCTAGATTTTCTATTACATGGCCGTCCAGGTATACGCAGTACTGGGCGGGCTGGTTACAGAGCGGGAGCTCTCGTTCAACTTATAGGTGCAGAATTTTTTACACTTTTAGAAGCCTTAGTCAAAGAGGGTGTTATGCTTAAGCCTTATGATAATGTTTATGTTGGAAAGGCGGCTCGAAAGGCAATCACGTATATTATTGGGCGAATAGGTTATGATGAGTTGACTGCTACGGCGAAGATGGAACTTCCTGCGGTCATCAGCAAGATGGTGCTTAATCGGGAAAAGGGCTTTGTCAACTTTTTTAATACATCCCGAGCCATAACGCCGCGGATGCATGCTCTGGAGTTGATTCCTGGAATAGGAAAAAAGTACATGTGGCAAGTTATCAACGAACGTGAAAAGAAACCCTTTGACAATTTCGAAGATCTGCAAAAACGTACAGAAATACCTAATCCTGTCAAGTTGATTACTAAGAGGATTTTGGAGGAGTTGGCTGGTGAGAGTAAATATCGATTGTTCACGAGGTTCCGCTAGACAGAACTTAGTTGGTTAATGAGCATCATGAGTATTCTGGATAGAACGAAGTTTCTGCTTCGACGGCATGGAATTTTTCCGAAGAAATCTTTGGGGCAGAACTTCATGGTTGTGCATTCAATCTTTGGATGCATGGCTGACTACGCACTACTAAGTCGCAACGACACAGTGTTAGATATTGGCGCTGGTTTAGGCTTCTTGACACGTTTTCTCGCCGACAAATGCAAATATGTTCTTGCTGTTGAATCAGATTCAAGGCTCGTAAGGGTTCTACGTGAGCAACTGAGGAATTTACCTAACGTCAAAATATTCGATGGCGACATACTTGAAGTGCAGGTATCCCCGTTCAATAAAGTTGTTTCAATTCCACCTTACAGTATTTCTTCGTCTCTACTTCTTTGGCTTCTGAACAAGACTTTCGAGTGTGCCATCTTGATCTTTCAGAAAGAATTTGCGAACCGTCTTGTATCTTCTGTTGGAAGTGAAAATTATGGTTGGCTAACAGTTGTTACATATTATTATATTGAAGTCGAACTTTTAGATGATGTTCCTAGATGGATGTTTTATCCTCAGCCAGAAGTGGATTCAATTATTATACGCCTAAAACCGAAAAGGCCACAGCCCTTCACCTTGAAAAACAAGGAATCATTTAAAGAATTTGTTCAAGCACTTTTTACACAACGCAATAGAAAAGTTAGAAATGCTGTTCTACAATTTTTGAAAAGCAAACATTTTATGACTACAGAAAAGGTTGTCACGTTATCCAAGTCCCTTCCCTTCCATAACAAACGAGTCAGGGAATTGGCACCTGAAGATTTTGGAGCCTTGGCGAATGTCCTCGCCGAATAAGAAAGTGTTTTTCGCTGGCCACGTTTTCTATGTTTACGAGAGTGTTTACGAGCCAGCAGAGGACTCCTTTCTTTTCGCTGAAAACTTAACTCTGAAAAAAGGGGAAGTTGTTCTTGATATGGACTCTGGATGTGGCATATTGGGTATAATTACAGCAGACAAGGCTGCAAAAGTTGTTGCGGTCGACATAAATCCCTATGCAGTTCGATGCGCAAAAGAGAATGCGATATTAAATGGAGTTGCGGACAAAATATTTTTTGTGCAAGGCGACTTATTTGCACCTATAAAGACGGAAGAAAAATTCGATCTAATTCTTTTTAATGCTCCTTATTTACCTTCAGATCCTTTTGAAGATGACTTTTGGCTTAGGCGTGCTTGGGCTGGCGGAGTTACTGGTAGACAGGTTATTGATCGGTTTATTTACGAAGCACCGGAACATCTGGAAGAGAATGGCCGTATTCTATTGATGCAGTCCACATTGTCAGATGTTGACGAAACTTTGTTGAGATTCGAGAAAAACGGTCTAAAGCCCAGTATTGTTGTAAAGAGTGCTTTACCATTTTTTGAGACAATAATACTTGTTAAGGTTGAACACGATCATTTTTGAGAAATTAAAAGACTATAACTAGGTTTTATGTGAACCGCTTCAATAGGGAAAATGATTGGATACTGGAGTAATATGTTCAGATTGTCCCGTTTTGCAGCGAAGCAGAATGATGATTATGCGGAAAGAAAGCAAGTGACTGAATCATTCACGTAACCAATACAGGAAGGAATGTAAACTGAAGAATATTCACTGTGATGGTTGCCTAAGCGATTGCTCACACGTTTCAGCTACCCCAGTATTTATGAAGTAAGGAAGTGTGGAAGAGAGAAAAACGTATGAACTGCATTTACTGCCTTGGATATCCATGTAAGAAGCTTTCTCAACTGTTCAGTGAATATTCAAAGGCTAAGGAAATCTCAGGCGATGTAAGACCTGGACCGGACCTCAATAAAGGATAGTATTAAACGCTGACTTAAAGAAGAATTTTCTGAAGCCTTAACTCGTCTCTAACAGGCAGTCCACAGATTCCATCGAGGATTTCGCCATGCTTCTCAGCTATGACGTTGGGCTTTACATCGTAAATCTGAAATCCAAGAGACTGATAAAATGCTAAGGCCGGTAAATCATCGTTTGAAGCTGAAACTAGCAACCTTTTCTTCATCATTTTCTTGGCTTCATCCTCAACTTTCCCAATTAGATTCCGACCGACACCAGAGCTTTGGTATGAGGGCAATACGCCCAAAACAACAACTATGATGTCATCTTTTACCTCTGCAAAGGAGATAAATCCAATCATGGTGTTTTCTGATTCTGCTACATAAGCTGGAAGTTCCGCGACCATGAATTTTCTGTCAAAGGTTAACTGTTCTTGTTCTCCCCAAAATAGTCGAACAAACTCTAGAATTTCTTCCCTTTCACTGTTCAACGTTGCTCTATAAATCGTATATTCCAAAGCAATTTTCTTCAGGCTTGAGAAGCATACTGTCCGTAGCTTCATATGTTCTATGCATAACAGCTTTCCACAAACGCTGCATCGATAGACTGCGTCTTTTCCACAATATTCGCAGTTCATAAAGCCTCTTTCCTTTTTGTTTTGTTGTGTTAAAAAAACTATATAACCTTAGATCTTAGTATTGCTAAAAGATGCTGGAGGTTTCAGCCGATGGGTGTTTTAGGTAAGGACAAGTTGAAGGAACTTATTGAGAAGTACAAGTGCATATACCCATATGACTTTAATTTGCTTGATGGAGATGGCTACATTTTAACAGTTAAAGAGGAAACAACTCTTCACTACTTGGAGCACAAGAACCTTATTTCCTACGAAATAGTCTTTACGCCACCTAATTATGTATCTCACTTAACAGCTAAAAGCAAGTATGGAAGGATGGGATTATCTTTCCTGAACGCTGCAAAGGTTCACAGCGGATTTGTAGGAAGACTTGCTCTTGAACTTGTGAACTTAGGCAATAATCGTGTCCCAATAACGATCAGAAGGGGAGACCCCTTCATGCACATAGAATTTGTCACAAGGGATGGTGAACCATCCCCTTACACTGGAGGCTACCAATTCCAATACTTGACTGATGAGGAACTGCAAATGTATGTTTCGATTCTGAAAAAGGTTTTCCCAAACTATAGTGAACTTGCTAAGATGTGGTTTAGAAACAAGCGATTGCCACCATGAAGATAAGTTTGAATAGCCATTCTGATTTATGAAATTGATTTGGAATTCATAACTTTAATCAAAAAGTATCAGGTACATATCGTTTAAATATTACGGTTATGGTATGCTGAAGGGGAATGTTAATGCGTGCACGTAATTATAGAACTGTTAAGGGGCGACCTTACACCCGAAAGGATTTTGTTAGGGGGTTTCCCCCTCCAAAAATAACCAAGTTCACTATGGGAGATACTAAGTCAAAATTTGAATACGAAGTAAAACTCATAGCGCGTAAGAAGGTGCAAATTCGCCATAATGCTTTAGAGGCTGCGCGCATAGCTACGAATCGTCATTTGGGGAATAAGCTTTTGGAACGTTACTGTTTACGCATTCTTCCTTATCCGCACATAATTCTTAGGGAGAACAAGATGATTTTTGGTGCGCATGCAGACCGTATTTCAGATGGCATGCGAAGATCCTTTGGAAAGGCTATAGGAACCGCGGCGAGTGTAAAATCCAATCAGAATCTCATGACGGTTTACGTGAATGCTGATGGCGTTGAAGCTGCTAAAGAAGCTTTGAAACTAGGAGGTTCCAAACTTCCAACTCCATGTAGGATAAGTATTGAAAAGATGCAAAACGAAGAGGTAAAAGTATCATGACGGAAATGGAAAACAAGTTGGTACTGTGGTTTGAGAACCTAAGAAAAACGGACATCCCTTATGTTGGAGGTAAAAACGCGAACCTCGGTGAGATGATAAATGCAGGTATGCCAGTTCCACCAGGATTTGCAGTAACAGCTTACTCCTACAAGAAGTTCATCGAAGAAACAGGCATATTTGAAAAGATCTACGCGATTATAAGGGAAACGGTGACTAACCCGAACGACCCCAAACAGTATGAAGTGGCGTCTAAAAAGATTCGTAAACTAATGGAATCAACACCCACACCTAAAGACGTAGAGGAAGCTATTAGACATGCTTACGGAGAACTATGTAAACGGTTGAATGTAAATACGGTTTTCGTTGCGGTGAGATCAAGTGCTACAGCTGAAGACTTGCCTGACGCGTCTTTCGCTGGACAGCAGGAAACATACCTAAACGTGAAGGGAGACGATGAACTTCTCGAGAAAACTGCAGAATGCTGGTCAAGCCTTTTCACGCCTAGAGCAATCTTTTACAGAACTCAAAAAGGGTTTAGACATGAGGACGTTCTTATAAGTGTCGGCGTCCAAAAAATGGTAGATGCAAAGGTCGCCGGCGTAATGTTTACTCTCAACCCGGTTACTGGAGATCCGAACCAAATTGTTATCGAAGGTAACTGGGGCCTCGGCGAAGCCGTCGTTTCAGGAGCAGTTACACCAGACTACTTCTTGCTTGATAAGAATACTACAAAAATTATGGAACGTAAAATAGCTAAGAAAACTGTCGAGTACATTAAAGATCCTGAAACCGGAAAAAATGCGCAGGTTGAAGTTCCACCTGAACGCCAAGAGGTGTCATGCTTAAAGGACGACGAAATACTTAGAATTGCAGAGCTCGGGAAGAGAATTGAGAAGCATTATGGAAGGGCTCAAGATATTGAATGGGCCATAGATAGAGACGCACAGTTTCCAGAAAACCTTTTCATTGTACAGTCTAGACCTGAAACGGTTTGGAGTGTTAAGAAGGCTAGAGACCGGCTTGAGGAAAAAACTGCCGCTGTTGCTTCTGTGGAGTTGAATGTCGTTGCGAAAGGTATAGGAACTGGAAAGAGAGACATAGGCTTCGGCATAGCCAAGATTATCTCTTCAACTGAAGACGCGGGGAAACTTATGCGGGAAAACGATATACTTGTAACCATCATGACAAATCCGGACTTCGTTCCTTACATGAAAATGGCAAGCGCTATTGTAACCAACAAAGGTGGAGTTACATGCCATGCAGCCATCGTTAGCCGCGAACTTGGAATTCCATGTATCGTTGGAACCGAGAATGCAACCCAAGTCATGGAAACTGACAAGAAATACACTGTGGATGCTAGAAACGGCATAATCTACGAAGGAATAGTCGAGAAGATAATTCAGCCAGCTGCATCTACAACTTCAGGTTTAGCTTCAACCGCTTACACAACTATCCAACAAAATCCAGTAACAGCAACAAAAATCTACATGAATCTAGGTATACCGGAAAAAATCGTAGATTACAAGGACCTTCCATTTGACGGAATAGGCTTAATGCGCATTGAATTTATATTAGCAAGCTCCATTGGTGAACATCCGCTTTATCTAATAGAGACTGGGCAAGTACAAAGTTTCATTGATAAGTTAGCTGAAGGAATTGCAACTGTTGCAAGAGCTATTCAGCCCCGTCCGTTAGTGGTGCGTTTCAGTGATTTTAAAACAAACGAGTACCGCGAGTTGAAAGGTGGAGAAAAATACGAAATTGTCGAAGACAACCCGATGCTTGGATGGCGAGGATGCAGCCGCTATATAAGCCCATGGTACAAGGAAGCTTTCATACTTGAGTGCAAAGCACTTAAAAAGTGTCGAGAAGAGTGGGGTCTCAAAAACGTTTGGGTAATGCTTCCAGTTGTACGGACAGTGTGGGAAGCGAAAAAAGTTTTGAAAGTCATGAAGGAAGAAGGCCTAGAACGTTCAAGAGACTTTAAAGTCTGGTTTATGGCTGAGACACCGTCGATAGTCATAATGGCCGACGAATTCTCAAAATTATGTGATGGCTTCTCAATAGGTTCAAACGACCTTACTCAAGGAGTTTTATTGATAGATCGCGACTCTGAACGTTTAGGTTTGCTGGGTTACTTTGACGAAAGAGACCCCGCCGTGAAAAGAGCGGTAGCTCACTTGATTCGAGTAGCCCATCAAAACGGTTGCACAGTCTCAATCTGCGGTGAGGGTCCATCAAACTTACCCGACTTCGCAGAGTTTCTGGTGAAGGCTGGAATAGATAGCATTTCAGTGAATGCAGACGCTGTGATAGCAACCAGAAGACTTGTTGCGAGCATGGAAAAGAAAATAATTCTGGAACAGCTTGCCGAGCTGAGTAAGAAAGCTTCTAGATTTTCAAGCCGAGAAACGAAACAGGGATGGGAATGGACGCCCAACTGGGATGAACCTCTAAAATAATAAACGACTCATTCAATTCCATTAGAACATGTTTTCCAACCTTAATATTTTGAGCGTGTTCACATGGAGCAATTCGATTTTGAAGAAGAAAGAATAAAACAGGAAATAAAGAAGCTTAAGGTAAAACGGGTTTTAATACAACTTCCAGAAGGTCTAAAACCTCATGGACCCCGACTTGCAAGAGTTGTGGAAAAAGCCGGTGCTTTACCAATAATCTCTGCGGATCCATGCTATGGTGCATGCGACTTGGCAACAGCTGAGGCTGAAAGTTTAGATGTGGACCTGATAATTCATTATGGGCATGCAAGACTGCAAAAGTACGAACGGGTGCCAACAATATACGTTGAAGCTAGAGCAACAATAAGGGTAGATCACATTGCTGAGAAAGCTTTACCCCTACTGGATAAATGGCGTAGAATAGGGTTAGCAACAACAGTTCAGCATGTACAAACATTAGACAACGTTAAAGAAATTCTGCTTCACGCTGGAAAAACTGTTGTTATAGGTGATGCTGGGCACATGAACTATCAAGGGCAAGTGATCGGATGCGATTACAGCAACGCCAAATCAATAGCCAGCGATGTTGAAGCCTTTCTCTTCATTGGTGGTGGACGATTCCACGCATTAGGTGTTGCCCTTTCAACACAAAAACCAACAATAATTGCAGATCCATATGAAAAAAAGGTTTTCTCGATTGATGAAGAGGCTAGAAAAATCCTTAAACAACGTTGGGCGAATATAGACGAGGCTAAAAGGGCGAAAAATTTTGCGGTACTAGTTGGATTAAAACCAGGTCAGAAAAGACTTGAGGAAGCATTAAACATAAAAGAAAGGCTTAAGAAAAACGGGAAAAAACCCTATCTGTTCGCTATTAGAAATGTTACTCCAGAGGTACTTATGAACTTTCCATCAGTGGATGCCTATGTGAACACAGCCTGTCCAAGGCTATCACTAGACGATGCTTCAGAATTCCAAAAGCCATTGTTAACAATAAATGAAACATTAGTGGTAGTTGGAAAACTATCTTGGGAAAAATTATGCAGAAAAGGCTTATTCGAAAGCTGGACTTAGAAATTTTACTTTCACAGGTTGGGCCTATTCCATCACCAAAACCAAGCCTTGAACAATACACAATTCCAGCGGATATCGCGGCGACAATGCTTTACATTGCAACATACACATACGACGATGTTATTGATAAGACTGTTTTAGATCTAGGCTGCGGCACTGGAAGGCTGGCTCTGGGGGCAGCCTTTCTAGGTGCAAAACAAGTCATAGGTGTGGACATAGACAGAACTGCAGTGAGGACGGCTTTTAAGAATTCTGGAAAAACTGGTTTGAGAAATAGAGTGCAGTGGATTACTGCAGACATAGATGTAATAGAAGGGAAAGTTGATACTGTTCTGCAAAATCCACCGTTCGGTGTACAAAAACGTAAAGCTGACCGTAAATTTCTAGAAAAAGCCTTGGAAGTCAGCAAAAGAGTGTACTCACTTCACAAAAGCCCATATAGAGATAAAGCGCTTATTAAAAAATTGAAGACTAGTAGAACCGAGATTATGTCAGTGTCCCCATCTCCCTTTATCAAAAGGTTTATCCAGAGAAATAAAGGAAAAATTAAGGTGGTTTATGCTATGTTAATGGCAATTCCACATATGTTCAGGTTTCACATGAAGGAAAAACATGAGTTTATTGTTTATTTATATGTGATCGAAAGAGATTGAAGAGGGATTAAGATAGAACAGCAGTTCGCGTTGGGGGCATTCTGGAGGAAGTGAAACAGCTTAGCGGTTTTGTGTAGTGAATCAAAAGGTTTATTGAGGAGCATGAAGAGTACGATATGATCAACCAGTAAATGTTATCTTAATAACTGTAAGTATTCAGTCACATGAATTTGCGTGATTAAGGGGGATGTAGATGAGTTCAAAGTCATTAAAGAGGAAAAGTGGACAATTTGTGTTGCCGGGCGAACGTCTCGGCGTAATTGAAGAATTCGTTTCAAATGCTGGAACATATGTTAAAGATGGAGTTATCTACTCGAAGGTTGTTGGTCGTGCCTTACCAGACACTCTAAACAAACGCGTTTCAGTCTACCCACTGGTTCGTGGGGCAAAAGTTCCGAAAATCGGAAGTAAAGTCCTAGGGCAAGTTACGAAAGTTCAAAAGCAAAATGCTTTTGTGCGTATATTCAGAATCGGTGAACATCAACTTTCAGGTTACTTCTCCGGCATCTTACATATTTCCGATGTGCATTTAAGATATGTTGACTCGATGTTCAACGTCTGCAAACCCGGCGACATCATTAGAGCTAAAGTTATAAGCGATAAGAACGGAACCTTCCATTTATTCACCAAAGACAGAGAACTAGGAGTTGTTTACGCTTTCTGCATGCAATGCGGCTATATATTAGAGCAAAAGCGACAAAGGATGCACTGTTCCAGATGTGGGGAAATTGAAAAACGTAAGACAGCATTGGATTATGGAAAATGCGTAATAGCCTAAAAGGGGACGACAAATGAGAGTTAAAATATTAAAGAAGGCTCGAAACGAACTTAAACTGGAAGTGGAGGGTGTTGGGCACTCCCTCTGCAATCTATTACAAAAAGGGTTATCAGAAGATGAGAATGTGGATCTAGCAGGCTACGATATACCACATCCTCTAACGCCAAACTCGATAGTTTACATCCGTACAAAGGGTGATGTAAAACCAAAAGAAGCTCTACAGAAAGCAGTAAAAAAATTACTCAAAATGAACAAAGATTTCAGCAAAGAACTTGAAAAGGCTCTCAAAACCTGATTCTATCCTTTATCGTCAGGAATAATTGACTAAAACCTTCAATAATGTTATCAGTTTTCTCCAGAATCGCAACACTCTCTTCTAACGTGATGAGTTGGTTAAGCCAAGCATAAACAGCTAATGCTTCCCCAGCATCTGCTAGCACATGGCGAGTTATCCTTGGAGGCATATACTTCCTCAAACCAGCCTTTTTGAGTGCTTTAGCAAGTACAAGCCCCTTAACTTTTCCACCTGAGGGGCACCTCTTCCTGTTTGACAAAGCCAGCGAATAAACAAAGTTTACATATTCGTCTCCAAGAGATGCAAGTTCATGATCTGTCAGCACCCCGTCTAAATTTCTATAAGTTTTTAAGAAATGAAATCTTCTACTATGTTTCTTCAAAGCAGACGCACCTAAATTACCGTTATTCACTCGCTAAACTTATAATCTCTCTTCCCTCACATTTTAATGAAATTGTTGAGGAATAATTTTGATCTGCAGGAAATTTCGCGTAATCAAACCTGAAATTCGGGTTCTAGGGATCGATGACGGAGTTTTCACTCCTTACGTGAAGGACTTGGTGCCTATTATCGGAGTAGTTTTTCGCGGTGGTTACTGGCTTGATGGCGTGATGCACGCAAAGGTTGAAGTGGACGGGATTGATGCCTTAGGAAAAATAGCATCAATGATAATTAACTCGCCGCATCATAAGCAATTAAGAGTCATAATGCTTAGTGGAATAACTTTTGCAGGTTTTAATGTTGTTAACATTAGAAAACTCAACGTTGAAATAGAATTGCCTGTCATAGTGGTTACACGTCGTAAACCGAACTTTTCTGAAATCCGAGAAGCATTGAAAAACCTGCCGAAGAGTGAGGAACGTTGGAAGGACATCAAAAGTGCTGGAGAAGTATTGGAGATATTTACTGGAAGAAGAAACGAGAAAGTCTACATGCAGGTATCAGGAATTTTGGAGGAAGACGCAAGGAAAATTCTGCGATTGACCTCTACTAGGAGCAGTATACCTGAGGCGTTACGTGTAGCTCATCTCATTGCTTCTGGAATCAGTAAGACTTAACTTTAATATTTATTGTAATAAGAAAAAGTTTAAAAGGAGCAATGTTAAGGGAAAGCAAACGAACAGCGGAGTAAACAGCTATGGAATTTTGTCCTAAATGTGGTTCTCGCCTTGTACCAAAGAAGGAAAAAACCGGCAAAAAAACATCCTTAATACTCGTCTGTTCCAAGTGCAGCTACAAGAAACAAGCACTCAGTGAAGTCGCCTCAAAGGTTTCAAAGGTTATTCAGCCTGACCCGCAGAAACTTGTGGTAGTAATAGGCAAAGAAGAGCAGAAGTTACGAACATTGCCCACGGTAAGGGTTGAATGCCCAAAATGCGGAAATAATTTAGCCTATGTTTGGCAAGTGCAGACAAGAGGAGCCGACGAATCCTCAACACAGTTTTTCCGATGCACAAAATGCGGATACACATTCAGAGAATACAGTTAAAGCTTTTATAACGCTATAGAACCTTTAGAAAATTACGGGTCTTATGAGTATTATCAAATTTGATAGTTGATTTTGTCCAGCCCGTAACTTCAGGTTAGACCTATAAGAATTCATTGCGGTAGGTTTGCAGGTTCTCAATATACATTGTTTATTTAATGTCTGTAGAGTACCTAGCAGCGACGGATCAAACAGCATCATGCTTAAATGTGTAAAGTCTTTTATAAAACAAAACATACCCATAAAAGGAGGATTTTCATGTTCAAGTTGAAAATGTCGAATGCTAAACTCCTAAGAGACATGGCTACCGCCATATCCATACTTGTAGATGAAGCTGCATTCAAAATTCACCCTGACCACATAAAACTGCGTGCAATGGACCCATCACGTGTTGCTATGGTTAACTTTGAGTGGCCCAAAACAATTTTTGAAGAGTACATGTGCACAGAACCAACAAAAATGTGTATAAACATTAGTGAACTGTTGAAACTGGTTAAGAGAGCAGGTAAAAACGAAGTTGTAGAGCTTTTACTCGATGAAAAAACCGGGCGTCTTCAAGTAAAGATAACCGGAAAATATACCCGTAACTTCACCATGCCAACGCTTGAAGCCGCTGAGGAGGAAGTTCCAACACCAAAGATAACCTTTAATATTAAAGCCAAAGCAACAACTGAAGGTTTACGTCAAGCAGTTGAAGATGCCCAGCTTGTAAGCGACCACGTCCGCATCGAAGCAGACCCCGAAAAGTTAATCTTTCATGCGAAAGGAGACCTTATGGGTGCAACAATAGAACTTCAAAAAGGAAGCGACGCACTTCTGGATTTAGAAGCTAAAGAACCTTCCAAAGCAACCTTCAGTTTAAGCTACCTTTCCGAAATCATAAAAGCAGCATCCGCAACATCTGAAATTGTAACGCTGGAATTTTCATCAGACATGCCAATAAAACTG
>DAOVFL010000036.1 GCA_030672945.1 Candidatus Bathyarchaeota archaeon
TTTGTCTTCAATGGTAAACTTAGCCATAAACTCTAAGTACTCATACCCTGACAGATTTTTGTAAGCTCCCGCTTCTTCAGGAAGATAGCTTATGAGCCCACGGATCTCAGAAGCCTGATTGACAACATCACGACCAAGAACTTTTACAGAACCAGAAGTAGGCTTTAGCAACGTTGAGACAATCCTAAGTGCAGTTGTTTTCCCAGCTCCGTTAGGACCAATGAGACCAAAAATTTCATTTGGCTTCACACAAAAACTTAGACCATCCAGTGCATGAATGCTGCCGAAAATCTTGACTACGCTTTCCGCTTCAATAGCAAGGCTCATATCAAAGACGCCGAAGCCTAAAATCTAACATGCACGATTTAAAAGTTGCGTCTTTAACGACCTTTTCCTCAGTATAAAGTCATTTTTGAACCTGCGCGCGCTACGCGTTTTCATGCTTATTTCACAGCAGCTTTTTCAAAACCTCTTGCGGGTCAAATTCTTCGCGGGAGCGCACTGAGGCTTCCTCTACGAAGAGTTGAATTGCATATCGAAGCGCCTCTTCATGTACTGGAATAAAGTCCAGATTCGAATGGAAATAGTTAAGAAGCGAGGCTGCGCAGGCAAACCTGATTGTGTGATCTTCAAGGCGTGCGGAGAATCTTACAAACTCGTGGGGAATATGTTCCAGTATGGCTTCTCTAGCCTTCTCGACCATTTCCTGTGCTTTTGGGTTAAGCATGACAGGTTTGTGTTGAAACCGTTCTTTCACAAGAGGATGCCTTGTTTCGATTGCATAAACGAGTGCAAGGTGATCGCGTATTTGTTGCGCGCCTTTTTCGATGTCGATCTTGCCGAACATAAGTCGCATCTGGCTTTGCGCAATCTCTAAGTAACGTTGCTTCGTTAACCGATGAAGTCGACACAGCATTCTGTCTTCAATAGCGTTGAAGTTTGGGTCTTGAACCGTGACTTCGTATCCTCTGCCAAAGGTTGTTACATTGTAGTTGACACTGAAGAAGGAATTGAAACGGTAGGGACCAATAACTTCGCGGTGCATCTCATATTTAATTTCACCTCTTTCCATAGCCAGCTTTAACGGTTCCACCATGCCTTTGTATCTAAACCAATCATTGAACTCTGGAACAATAAAGTTGAAAACTCTGTTAACATAGGCTTGTCCTATACGGATGAAACGTGCGGGGGTTATTCCGCCGGCGTAACGATTTCGCCCTGGGATTCCATGCGACGGAACTTTAGCATCGGGCTTTCCCAACATCATGTCGCGTGTGGCAAAGCTTTTTCCAGTGCCTGGCTCTCCGAACAAGGAAAGGTTCCAGCCCGTTCTTTTCCCAGTTTTGCCACGTTGATGAATGATTTTCACGTCCGCCAGCCCATATTGTTGGATGATGCTGAGCAAGCTGTCGAAGTAGAGAATTTTGCCGAAGAGTTCTTGAAGGTAACCTGCTAACGAGGCTGATGAGAACTGTTTTCCAAACTTAATTGTTGCGTCCAGCCTATGCCTAAGTAACTCGTTTAAATATTCGTCGAGTTCCCTATCCATTTTCTGAATTATTCTGCGTTCTTCTTCTACATAATCTAGCTCCCTCACCTTCCCTCTCGCAGCCAGCGTCGGAGAAACAGCTGAAGGCTTCATTTTCAGCGGAGTTGGCGCCATTCCAAGCGCAGACCGAATCAAAGGTAAGGTCTCCTCTAGAATTTTCCATTCCTGATATTTGTCGCCTTTGTATGAGGTAACTATCACCTTCAATTGTTCAAGCATTTCTAAAATGCGAAGTGGGTCAACACCTTGCTTTAAGCCACGTTTGATTTCCTTCAAGTTGCTACTTTTTCCAGTTTCAACTAAAACTTTTACAACTGCGTCGCAGTTTTTTCCATACTTCCTTCTTGTCTGATGTAACCCCTTTTGAATTTTTTTCCAGGAACTTTCAAGGAGCAGCACGTCGTCTTCAAAGGTGTAGTATCCTCCTCGGAAAACAACCCATTCACGGGGACTGTAGGTTTCAAAAACTTCTTTGAGTTGCGTGTCATTTATGGCAGATGCGATTTCGAGGGCAGCGTCGTCTTCTTCAATGTCCCAAGCTGTTGTGAAACGTTGAAAATAGGGAATATTTAATTGTTTACCGATACTGAACAGTTTGGTTCTTGGAAAGGCACGTTTCAGGAGAAGTCTACGTTCAACAACTCTGTCGTCAACCGTCATTTGGCATTTCACGCTTATAAAATAACACCTGAAGATTTAAAGCATTTAAGAAGCGAGTCGACAGTCTTAACCTTCTTTCACTTGGCGTAAGAGTCTAAAATCTTGCTCTTCTCTTCAGGTTTGATCCAGCCTTCTTTTTGTATTTTTTCCAAGCCCCTTCTCAGCTTTTCTTTAGACTCAGGCAGGTCTAAAAGATTGTTGGAGTGTCCCATAATCTGCAGTTTCATACTCAGCTTTTTGTCCTTCTTCATTTTTGAAATGAAGGTTGATGAAAACATCTTGTCGAGCGCCTTAGACGAGGAATGTAAAAGAAGATTTATTCGAGATTCAAGGCTATATTTTCTGAAAGCCTTTTGTATCTTAGTTAAGATACCGCGGTGATCCATTGCCACTACTGGCGGATAGGCATAGTAGCGGAGTTTCCTTTTTGATTCGTATCCAACTAGGTAGAAGGGCACATAGACTAGTGTTGATTCTTCTGGTTTCCATGAGATTGTTACTGCCTTAAGATTTGATGCGTGTTGTTGCTTTTGCTCTTTAAGTTGCTTGATAAGAGTTACTATCGCCAGTGTGTCCGCCTGCAGTTCATCTATCTCATTCTTTTTCGCCTGGGTTTCACAGTCCGCCCTAGCTTCAAGCTCAATGACTCTCTTTTTTTCCCTGTCTATCAGATCTTGATAAGCATCGTTCAATTTCTTAATGGCAACTTCACATTCTCTATGTGCGCGATCGAGGGTTCTGGAAACTGTCTGAAGCTTTCTTCTAATTGATGATACTTCGTTTTCACAGTCTTTAAGTTTGTAAGTCCAACGAGCTACCCCTACTTTGTCTCCTCTGTTTTTGCGTATTTCTCTTCTCTTCTTATACTCAACGCTTCTCAATTCAAGCTTTCTAAGCTGCTTCTCAATCTTTTTCTTCTCCCGAAGTTTTCTCTGCGACCTGCTCTCTCCGGTTCGTGAAATCCACTTCAACTTGGTGTCTCGTTCTGAAAGTAATCTCTCAATTTGTTGACTTGCTTCAGGTCGTATATGTGACAATTCCGTTTCATAAGCTTCCCGTATTTGACCTATTTCTCGCAGAATCTTTTCCTCATGGAATCTTGTCTCCGCGTTTAAAACGTTAATAGCATATTGAAAACCTTTAATCTCCGATTGAATTCGCATCCAGTCTTGAACAAGTTTTTCGGCTGCCATTTCCGCTAACTCCTTATTAAGTGTGGGCGGTATCGAAGCGGGTGACACAGTCTTGGTTTCACTTTCAGGAAGCTTTTTTTCTAAATAGGAAAGGATACCTGTGTCTGAGATTATTGCTTCCACGGGAACATAACTCTCTACAATGATGCCTTCAAATGTCTTGGCAAAACTTTTGAGCGTATTCCGATAGAACTCTCGAACCGTCGTGCTTCTTTTGATTTGCTCAGTGAAAAATTCCATATCTGGGGGCTTCGTATAGATGGCGGTGTAAGAGAAGCTTCCTAAGCCGTCTACAATCACACATTCGTCTTCCCACGGAACGGCCCACAGAGGATAGTGAAGCTTTGAAATGAAAGAAAGCTTTTCAATCGACACGCCTAAGAATCCACCCTTCTTCCGGCGCGCCTCTGCAAAACAAAGAAGTGCAGCGATTTCCATATCATCTGTGAAGGGGTTAGCTCTGGAAACGCTTTTGACTACGTATGGCAGAATCAAACGTGGCAACGACATACACCCATAGCTAGGTTTCTACTTATTAGAGCACACGTGTTCAACTCTAATATTTTTTTCCAACTTCTGAACAAGGAAATGTTCTAGAAGGAATGACACAGGTTCTTGTCAAAGACATAAAAACTTCAAAGAACTTGAGACAAAAATGTCAAACTTTTCCAAGTCTACTCATAGTTCTAAGATTTATTCATTAATTATGAAAACAAGTGAGGGGCTGCCTCTCATCTGGCCCATATCCTGTAACACCAATCAAGTCTCTCTTCTCAAACATGAGAACGTTGGCCATAACGTCAGAGGTTTTCACACCTTCACCTTTCAAGCTTCCGTTATTTCCTTTGAAAACCACGCTTTATCCGCATGTTTTTTAATGAACCCAGAACAAACTGAGCCTTGCTTTTAACTCCGTCTCCCCGCACATCCAAAAACTTAATCAAAAACAAGTTCAAAGCAAAAAATAGGCAAAAATCTTGCTCAGAATAAGATATTATGGTAAGGCCGGCCGGATTTAAACTCAGGATTAGACCGGTTCGAACGCTCAGGAAGCTCTAGTCGAAACGCTAACGAGAAATCACGATGCATTTGAGTTTGAGAAGGCTTTAGCCAACTAGATTTTTCTAAGTTTCTAATTTATGATTAGGTTAGAATGTTATGAACTTCTAAAAATTTCTCCACTTGAAAAAGTATAAACCTAGAAAGCTATTTAACATAACAATAGTGATGTTGAGATATGCCAAGTGAAGAGAGTAAAAAAGTAAGGAAGAGAAAATCAATAGCTAAACAAGCAAGAAAAAGAGGAAAACACTGATTTTCCTTTGGAAACGATTATTTTTCCGCTTTTCTTTCGGTTCTTCCTTATTTAACTATTAATACAAGAAAAAATCGAAAAGAAAGGTTTACAAAGAGTTTGCTAGTTCTGTGACTTTGTCTTTGATCTGTTGATAAACCTCCTTAGCATTTTCACTGGACATAAAGTATGGATCTGCAACATTCCACATAATTATTTTGTTTTCACATTCCGGACACTTTGTCAACACTGCATCTTTGTGTCTTTGCTCCATAGCCACAATAACATCATATTCTTCAAGGTGCTTGCTGTCGAGACTTTCTGGAAATCTCTTAAGGTAATGTACAGCTTTTTCTCTTGAAAGGTATCTCTTTGCTTCTTGTGAAATTGGAATAGCAACATGCAATCCTGCAGAATCCACTTCTATATCTGGCCTTGACTTTTTCAGCAGAGCCTCTGCTAGTGGACTACGATGCGCATTTCCAGAGCATACAAACAATACTCTCATGTAGGTTCCTCACCAGTTTCTAAATTTCCACTTTATGATTAAGTTTGAGATTTTATAAACTTCTATTTCTTTCTTTGCGTAGAATGTTATAAACTTAGAAAGCTAATTTATGCTGAGTTTGGTGACTGGACATGAAGTTTTGTGATAAGTGTGGCTCTCATATGAAGAAGACTAAGGTTGGTTTTGTTTGTCGAAAGTGTGGAACCGTGATTCATGCTAGCGCTGGAATTGAAACGGAGAACATGAAGAAGATAGAGCGTTCTAGTTCAATTTACGTAGTGGATAGTTCAGAAGATGAATACGTGAAGGTTTCTCAGGTTTGTCCGAAATGTGGAAACACTGAAGCATTCCGATGGTTCTCTGGAGTCTCTGGTGAACACGCGGGTATTAGAAGAGAAAGAGCGATAGAGCACTTTAAGTGCACAAAGTGTTCTCACTCGTGGAGTGAGGCATCTTAGAAGTAATGAAGCACGCGCAAGTTTTTAAGGGGAGTTTCTGTGGTGGGGCCGGCCGGATTTGAACCGACGACCTTTACCCGGAAACAGTGTTTTAACGCTGTTCCTACGGGTTTCTCTAACCGCTCCAGAACCTCTTCATCCCAAACCGTTCTGGTCCGTAAACCCGTCTGTTTTCTTCTGGAGCCCGTCGTCATTCCTGTCTAGACTACGGCCCCTTTCCGCATTAGATTAACTTGTATGGATAGAATATATGCGTTATTCTTTAAACACAAATGAGGTTTCGTAAAGCTTTCTAAGGGTGATTATGACATCTTTGAAACACGATAGAAGCGATTGTATACATTAATTTCATGCGTAAGATTTATAATGTGTTAGCGAGGATAACTAAACTTTGGTGGGTCTGAAATGGAAATGGAAGAAATAGCGCGATGGGCATATGTTATCTTTGTTGTTTTGGCAATTGTAATGGGACTAGCAATTGGATACATGGCATGGGATAAGCGCACTGGGTCAGTTCTCGGCGATGGATGGAACGACAGTGATGTTGGTAGCTATAACGGATACGTTATGCTGACCATGCTAATCTTAGGAGTCATCATTGGGATCACAAGCATAACAGCTAAGGAGGTCACCCCATTTCTTATAGCAACAATGGCTCTGATAGTAGCCACCGTTGCAAATGTCTGGGCTCCTCTAGGCAATATCCATGAACTGCTCTATTATTGGGCCACTGGAATCCTAAACTATATCGTAGCGTTCGCAGCTCCAGCCGCGGTCATAATTGCAGTTAAAGCCGTCTTTACTATGACGAAAGAGAAATAAAACAATCTCCCACCTTTTTTTATGGTTCAAGTTGGCTCTAAGGCCGTTGGAAAAAATTATTGAGAAACACCAGCCTATCCTACGAGTTCATAGACACATACATAAGGCATAAGGAATTTGTGAAGAATTTCATGCATAAGATGTATAATGTGTTAACCTTGGAAGCAAATATGCCGAAGGAATTTTGAGGGCGTTCTTCATAGAGTTCAAAGGCGACAAAATCATTAGACTTCAAAGAATAGAGGGGTGAGAATAGAAAATGGTTGGATGCTCGATAGGGAAGTCAAAAGAGAACTGCCTGAAGAGTGGAAAGGAATAGTTCCAACAGAAGTTTTCGTCAAAGAAGCTGAAAAACTGCGCAGCATAATAAACAGAAAACTGGCTGAACTTCTTCGAAAAAACAGGTACCGCATTGATTTCCAAGAAAGACTAGAAAAGATCATAGATGACTACAATATGGGAAGCATAAACATCGAACAATATTTCCAAAGACTAACCAAGCTAATCAATGATCTCCAAGAAGAAGAGAAACGTCACATCAAAGAACGATTAACAGAAGAGGAAATAGCAGTTTTCGGTATACTGATCAAACCAAAACTAAAGCTAACTAAGAAAAAAGAACAACAAATCAAGACTATAGCCAAAGAACTGCTAGAAAAATTGAAAGAACAAAAGTTTGTTCTTGATTGGAAGAAAAAACAAGAACCAGAGCAGACGTACAAGTTACAATAGAAGACATATTATGGGAGAGACTGCCTGAACCCCCACACACACCAGAAACCAAGAAAGAAAAATGCATTCTTGTATATCAACATGTATATGACTCGTACCAAGGGGCAGGTCAAAGCGTCTACACTTAAGTTCTATACTAAGTTATTTTGTCTCATTAGGGCACCCTTCAACGAAGTGTTCCAGCACTATCCAGCTCTGTTCCATGAAAGAGTCCATCAAGTGATATCAAATAGTTCGTAATTACTTACTTTTAGGAATTGTATGACTCAGCTTACCCGTATGATAGTATGCCATAAAGGCCTTATCACATTTCTGGCAATCAACCTCTTCACATGAAAAGCCGAGCATGAGTTAGCTCTAGTGTCTTCTTGTCTTGAAGGCGCAGGAATAGCCAAATTAAAAAGTCCAGCAAAGATCCAAAACATGGTTGCCACAGCAGACCTCGGTTTTGAGCCAAAATTAGACTCCATCAAGCATGTCGGAGGAGTTCATGTCATATACGAACCTGAACAGTTTCTGCTTGCGAGGTTAACGGAGGGCCAGAATTTTCATCCTCTTTCTTATCACTCATTCATACTTTCTCCTTTTTGAGGGGAGTCATACAACGTTTTATTCGCCAATTTTCCAAGTTCTCGGATTGTAGGTTTCACTGCTGCGTAGGGTGAGGAAACTGGATCGGATATGCCAAAAATAATTCTCCTCGAAAAGGCAAATGGTTGAACGAGTCATCTTATTTAGA
>DAOVFL010000047.1 GCA_030672945.1 Candidatus Bathyarchaeota archaeon
CCCAGTAGCCAGGTGCTTCTCCAATTAACATGATTTGGCTGTCTGGGTTGCCTTCGCCTGGAACGGCGTTTCTACGCGTTTTCCATAGTTCGCATCTACGGCAAATAGTGACTTCAGTAGCGATAGCGTCCAAAAGCTTCTCTTTAGACAAGAAACATGTCCTCCTTCATATTTCCCTTAGAGTTTCTGCTTATTAAGCACTGATGATAATTATAGAGAAACCCCTGACCCCTGGAGACTTATGTGGCTATTATATTGGTTTGCCTTCGTGGATCTATCATAGAAACTTGTATAGAGAACCCAAAAACATTCCCTTAAACATGTTAGAAGCCACATAACAGCATGATGCATAAAACTATAAAAAGGAATATATCTCGTAAAGCTCATAAGGAAAAACTGCAATTAACAACAGATTCTAGGACCAAAACGTGAGGAAGAGCCTACAAAAAAGTTGAAGAATAATATTTTTCGAAATAAAGGTAAGCATCCTAGAACATCTTCTTCAGAACATCAATGCCCTTCATCCCTACATCAACGCCTAAAGCTTTCGCTTTCGAAGTTGCGGCTTTCACTTCTCCATTAAGCACATCTTCGAAATTCTTCACTCCACTAACTACTGCAGCAGCCACATCCAACTTTTCAGCCACCGCAATGTTCAAAAAGCCACACATAATAAACCCTTTCTCAGCGATCATCAAAAGCAATGGTGGGGAACTCGGCAACTCAACTCTCACTCCTAAACAAGTTTTATCATGAACTTTCACTGATCTAATACTAATCATACAAGCACCTTTCAATATTAAATCATCTTTACATATCTGATTTAAATAACAATCGTCCATCGAATAACGCTGGAAAACGCACATCTCATCCATCCTGAAGTTAAGGGAAAAATGGGTTACTAGTTAATTACAGTTAGAGCGTTTACCACTCTTCTTCCTCATCCGAGTCTTCTTCTTCCCATTCCTCTTCTTCGAAAAGCATGATTTTACCTCCAGGAAAAATTGTGCACGTCACTTTCATTTAAATTTTTTCAAGTAGAAAACTGAGAATCTAATTATTATGAGAAAACCGCTTAGACATCTAACTAGGATAGATTCACTTCAATCCATCACAGAAAAGTTAAAAGAATGTTTAGACGACCTCTGCATATAAAAGAGGGTAATTATGAAAACGCTAGCATAGAAACGGAGAAGCTTATGCTATGTTGACGAAACTGAAGAAGAAAGTTCAAATGTGGTTTACAGCTGAAGCAAAAGTAGCCCACAAAATAGGGTTAACACCAAACATGATAAGCGCCCTAGGTATGTTGTTGGCTTTTCTTTCGGCTCTAACATACGCAGTATGGCAACCCCGTACGCTTATTCTTTTGCTGGCAACCTTATTGCTCTTGCTTTCAGGGTTCTGCGACGTCTTAGATGGAGTACTGGCCAGGCTGTACCATGAAACTACAGTCTTCGGAGGATTCTTAGATTCACTACTGGACAGATACGCAGATGCAGTTGTATACACAGGCATAATCTCTGCTGGATTATGCAATTTACATTGGGGGTTAGCAGCTCTGATAGGCTCTTTACTTGTGAGTTACAGCCGAGCAAAGGCTGAATCAGCTGGAATGAGAATGGAGTCGATTGGATTAGCAGAAAGGGCGGAACGTATGATCATACTTGCAATAGCAAGCATAATAGCAACTCTATGGCAACCGCAAACACAAACAATAATGAACTCTGGCATAATCCTACTTGCAATAATCTCGAACCTAACAGTGTTACAAAGAAGTCTACACGTTTACAAAAAAACTAAAGAAAAAAAGTTAAAAAGCTGAAGCTTATCTCCTTCTTCGCTTTCTAGGACGCGTATGTCGTTCGCTTTTAGCCCGAACCTTCACAACGCCCCTATGCACAGCACACGAAACACAATAATACTTCGTTGTCACTGGAGCAGTAATGTACGCACCCTTCTGACGAAGCTCTTTCGCTAAAGCGTAATCAACCATGGAAATCCTCTTGGTAACTTTCTTAGCCTTATCCCTTGGCACTGTTGCACCGCAACTAACACACTGAACAAAACCGCCAGCCCCCTTACCACCTTTAGACCGCCCATGGCTTTTCCTTTTATACGGCATTATCCTTCACTTTTGTCTTATCTACTCCATGTAAAAGTATTCGGCTACCTTATATATCTGTTCTTAACTCGAGGATCGGCGCGATATTAGCCTTTTTATCGATCTTTGGAACTTTTTTCCCCGTTGACGATGTAAAGAGGGTTGTGACCCCCGGTCCATGACCGTATTATACACAATTTGTATGTACAACTATGCATACTGATGTGGCGCCTTTCCTGTAAATTCTTCCGTAGGAATGATCTGCATCCAATATGGCTACAATGTCGCGGGCGCAAAAGAAGCAAGCAAGGAAGTGGCTTTACCAGTTTACAACTTAGCCACTTCACCGACCGCAGATGTTTTCACCAGCTTATCAACGTTTGTTCTTAACATACAATTTCCTCACACGAATAGGTGCATTAGTTAATAGACGCTAACAAAAATTAACCTTGACTCGTAACTATTGTGTCTATGTGAAACATAACAAGTTTTAAATGTGGGATACTTATTTTGACTTGATTGAAGCAAGCCTAAATAAGTTTAAATCATTCATGGAGCTGAAAGACAATGCCAGACATTGGATTGATGTCGAAAATGGTAGTTAAGGATGTTATGAGCAGCCCAGTAGTGACTATAGATGAAGATGCTCTAGCGAATTATGTTGCAGAACTCATGGACAAGCATGGTTTGGGATGTATAATAGTAGAAAGTAAAGAGGGAAACCCTCTTGGAATCATCACAGAGAGAGATCTAGTTAGAAGAGTCCTGGCAAAAAACATCAAACCAGATTCCATTAAAGCAAAGGAAGTTATGACCTCCCCCCTTATCATGATAAAACCCGGTGAAAAAATAAGCGAAGCAGCCAGAAGAATGAGCAGATTAAACATTAGAAGATTAGGAGTCATGTATAAAGGTCGACTAGTTGGAGTGCTCTCAAGTAAAGATGTCCTTGCAGTCATGCCTGAACTCATAGAGACCATCCAAGAACGAGCTCTGATAGAAGGTGAAAACAGAGCTGAAGAAGTAGAAGAAGAATCAACGCCTTTTGCTGGATATTGTGACAGCTGTGGAGGCTGGTCGGACACTCTAAAAGAGGTTAATGGAGAATTCCTCTGTGAAGAATGCGCAGCCGAATTGGAAAGTCAGGAATAAGAGGCGGTTGTTTGCTTGTTAAAGAAATCATGGATGAAAAACATCCGTTTATTTATGAGGATGAACTTGCCACAAAAGCCCGTGCAATGATACGAAATTTCTCCCTAAGAATTCTCCCAGCTGTAAATGAAAATAAAAAGTTGTTGGGTATAGTTTCACGTAGTAGTGTAATGGCTATTTCCTCGTCTATTTCGCTCATAAGGGTTAAAGGCATAATCACTACACCAAAATGCGGGGTAGCAGTGGAAGATAACGCGGCTTTAACCGTTAAAGAGATGGTGCGACTGGATGAGTGGTATGTGCCCATTACAGACTCCGTTCGAGACAAAATCTACAGAGGAGTTCTAGGATTAGAGAACTTTATCGAGGCTTCGCTCAAAGTAAACCCGAGAAAACTTATGAAATCAGTTTTAGAAGCAATGTCTAAAGACGTTGTCGTCTGCTCTCCAGATGATGAGGTGGATAATATTTGGCGTTTAATGCAGAGCCAATCCTTCGCTGGGCTACCGGTAGTCAAAAAGGATAGGCTTGTAGGAATTATTACACAGAAAGACCTCTTGGAAAGCGGAACAAGTCTACCGACATTCGAATCCAAAAAGGGACGTTTCCGATCTTCCTCCAAAATTTCTTCAATAATGAAAACAACAGTAGTAACCGTGAAAACTTTCGCAAAAATCAGAGAAGCTGCGGAACTCATGGTTTCAAAAAATATTGGTCGAATACCTGTAAAAGATGATAAAGGAAGGTTGGTTGGTGTAATCGATCGTGAAGATGTTGTCAAATTGCTTATTAAATAAGATGGGAGAAAATTGAGCAGAGAAAGCTTTAGAAGATCGCTACGGGATAAAGGCCCGTTCTCCTTGAAAACTCACCCCTCAAGAAAACGGAAAGAAGAGATATTACACATTGCGAAGAGTCCGGTTGTAACAATGGCCCCTACAACACCCATCTACGACGGTATCCAGATTATGGCTAAAGAAGGGTTCCGAAGAATCCCAATCGCGAATCCGGGAACCAGATCACTAGAAGGAATAGTCACAGCAACAGATGTAATCGATTATCTCGGTGGCGGAAAAAAATATGAAATTATCCAGAAGAAATTCGCAGGGAACATTTTCAAAGCCATAAATGAACCGATAAAAAGCATAATGATCAAAAAAGTTGTTTCAGTGAAGACTTCCGAAAAGATAAGTGAAGCAATAAAATTAATGACGCAGAAAAATCTTGGCGGCTTGCCGGTGATCGATGATGAAAACCGTGTAAGGGCAATAATTACAGAAAGAGATGTGGCTAACATGTTTGTCGACAGAATTAGCAACGTAACAGTCACCCAGTTGATGTCGAAAAAAGTGGTTACAGCGTTGCCGAAAACTACAATTTTTGAAGCTGAAAAAACAATGATTACAGAAGGATTCAGGAGACTGCCAATAATTTCTGATGGTAAGGTAGTCGGTATAATAACAGTCATGGATATTATACGTTTTTTTGGCTTAGGTAAAGTCTTTAAATATCTTAAATCCGGAACCATAAATCAAGTTTTAAACATACGAGCGCTCGAGATAGCAACCAAAGATGTTGTAACCATAGACCCAAATGCGGATGTTGGCCAAGCAGCAAAAATAATGCAAGAAAAAAATATTGGTGCCTTACCGGTTGTTAAGAACAAGAAACTCGTAGGTATAATAACAGAGAGAGATTTCTTTAAAATAATAGGCTAAACTTGCACAAGATGTAAAATTTTCAGCACACTGTTATCGAAAAAGCGTCTTAGAAATTAACCAAGTACCAGCACTCCATCTTTTACTAGAAATCATCAAGTGCAGCTAACAGCTCTCTCAAACGGATGATGATCCTGTCTGGCTTGGCGTACACATTTTCTACAACAGGTCTTCTTTTGATTAGAACCGCGCGCGGCACATAATAGACCTCATCGCTTTCAAGTAAAAGCAAAGTGTCAAACAAATCAAAGAGTACCGCTTCGACTCGCACCCCCTTATTCTCCTCAACGTTTACAAAGTAGCTAGAGTTAAAAACAGTTTTGTGCGCAAAGAAAGTCAATTGATTACAGATCACAACGATTTTAGTAAGAATCGTAGTTAGATAGTAGGTGCTAGCAGCTTTTCTCTATGTAGACCATGAGCAGTCATTTTGAAATAACGATATATTATAGAATAGAATTTAACAGTCTATCAGCCTTTATTTCTGTTAAGAGAGCCGATTAAGTTGATTGTTGACTTAACCCTAAATAATGCGAAGGCTTACATAGACAATGAAATAGTGGATTGCAGCATAGCGATAAATGAGGGCAAATTCTTCAAAATTGGCAAAGAAGCAAGCATGCCAAAAGCAGAAACAAAAATGAATCTAAGGAAACTGCTAGTTTTGCCAGGTTTAATAGATGCCCACGTGCATCTTCGAGACGAGGAAAAAGCATACAAGGAAGATTTTTACAGCGGAACAGCAGCAGCTGCTGCAGGTGGAATAACGACTGTTTTAGACATGCCTAACAACACCCCAGTAACAATGAGTGTTGAAGCTTTAAGAAGGCGAATGAAAATTGCTGAAAGAAAAATTTTAGTTAACGTTGGTTTCTACTCTGAGTTCCCAGAGAATATACAGGAAGCAGAGGAAATCATCAAGGAAGGCGCTGTAGCTTTCAAGCTTTTTATGGCAGAACAAATCGGTGGATTAAACATAGATGATGATCACACTCTGTTAGAAGCGTTTAAAACCGTTAGTAAATTGAAGGTTCCAGTCGCCGTTCATGCAGAAGACAGAACAACGTTAAAAAAAGCTGAAGATAAACTTAAGCGAGAGAACCACAATGACATTGAGGCCTTTCTCAAGGCGCATTCAGAAAAAGCTGAGGTAATAGCTGTAAGACGTTTACTACGCCTTGCCGCACAAACTAGTGTGCATATACATTTCTGCCATATAAGCACGAAAAATGGGTTGAAAACAATAGTTGACAGAAAAAGATCAGGAATGAAAATAACATGTGAGACAACAGCTCATCACCTTTTTTTGTCAGTTGATGAGTTAAGGCGAATTGGAACGTTAGCATTGACCATGCCGCCAATTCGAGAGAAGCATCACATTGCAGCCCTCTGGAACGGAATTGAGAAGGGCTGGATTGACATTTTGGCTTCAGATCACGCGCCACACACATTGAAGGAGAAGAAAGCCAATTCGGTTTGGGATGTCAAAGTTGGTGTGCCAGGTTTAGAAACAACGCTTCCATTATTGCTTACAGAAGTGAAACGTGGACGGTTATCAATAACTGATATAGTTAGGCTGATGTCGGAAAAGCCGGCTGAAATCTTTGGACTAAAAGGTAGAGGCTGCTTGAAGAATGGATATAACGCGGACTTTATAGCTGTGGATTTTAAAAGAAAATACAATATTGATGCATCAAATTTTTACTCAAAAACGAAATATTCTCCGTTTGATGGGTGGAATGTTGAGGGTAAACCCGTTAAAACTTTTGTGCACGGGCAGTTAATCATGGATGAAGGGGAAATTGTCGATAAAGCGGGAAGTGGTGAAATAATTCGAAGAGTGAAACTTTGAGATTTGTTGCTGATGGCATGCTTGGAAAGTTGACACGTTGGCTCCGAATGTTAGGCCATAACGTGAAATATTCAAACAAACTTGATGATGTTGAATTAATCATAATAGCTAAAAAGGAAGGAAGAATACTTCTAACAAAAGATTTGGAACTTTTCCGGCAAGCCATGGTTAAAGGAGTTGATGCATTTTACTTAAAGGGAAGAATAGAAGAGGAAAAACTAGCGGAACTCGCAAAAAGATTCAAAATCAAACTTGAGATAGACATGACAACATCAAGATGCCCAAAATGTAACACCCGGGTAAAACCGATA
>DAOVFL010000091.1 GCA_030672945.1 Candidatus Bathyarchaeota archaeon
GATTCGGTGACTGACAATCCAGTATTCTAACTTCATGCCCTTGATTTTCCAGAATCGGCGCAGCATAGGTTTCGTAAATAGGCGGATAAACATCATACCTGTGTTTCGGATGTGGCATAACGAAGGAAGAGCCAAACCCAGCTGAGTGAAAACGAAAAACATGGATTCCAGGAGGGTCTGGAAGGCTAATTAAAAGTATTTTCATTGTCATCCTTCCTTAAAGCGATTAAATCCTTTCTATTCGAAAATCTAGCAACTAGATCAAAGTGTTTACGTTGAATTTCTTCAGGTATAGGCTGAAGAATTTTAGGCAAAGAATCATAGTTATCGACTAAATATTCAAGAGCAAGAACACTTAGCGAAAAAACCACATCCATAGTTTCAGTGTCCGTTCCAGAGGCAAAAACAAAGTTCACTGGAAGACCCCGCGCTACTTCATATATGTATTTAGAATCACCCAAGAATATCTTGGAAATCCAGTCGCCGACTTGTATTTTCCGTTTATCATTGAAAAACTGCCGATTCCAGCCTGTTCCACCCATATTGACGAGAATGGCACCGCACTTCAGCGTTTCCAATTCTTTGTCGTCCAACGCTGGAACAAAAGATCCTGTCGCATTAACAACAAGGTCAGTTTGAGACAAAAGTTGTCCTAGTTCTCCGATTTCATATCCTGAATTTTCCGCTTCAACTACTTTGTTTTGATCGATGTCATAAATGCTTACTCTACATCCAAGTCGACTCAAGTACAATGCACATCCCTCGCCAACACTGCCATAACCCAAAACCAACACTTTCTTTGACGGCAAGAAAATATGCAATTTAAGTAATGCTTCAATAAGCCCCAGCCCAGTCGCCATTTCATTTTCTCCAACTCGTTTTACAAAGCTGCTGTTTAAATCGAAAACCGGTTGATGGAGAAAACTTTTGGTTTCGAATTTTTTATAAACACTAATACCTGAAGCTGTCTGTTCAATTATCCCCTTCACAGAAGCTTGTTGATGAACAACAAGTCTTCCGAAAAATGCTGTGCTGTCATGAATAAAATCGCTATTATTTACAATCTTTTTACTGCCATCAGCATCAAAAAGTCTTATAGAATCGCTTTTCAAAAGCTCGAGGCCTACCTCTGATTTGCAGAACATTGGGTAATAAAGGAGAGAAGCCCCACCAGCTTCTAGCGTGGACAAGAACATGAACGACTCCCAAGTTCCAGGCAAACAAACTCCTATTCTCAACCCATCAAACGGACGATCCGCACTTAACTTTGATCTGAGATTAACTAAAACAGGCGAGTGATCCTCAACCCAAACCTTGCTGAGTTTTGATCCCTTTGTGATGCTTTTCAGCTTGAATACTGCGTAACTAAACGGATTTCTCAGAATGTGTAAGACTTTCATTTAACGACTTTCTCCATCTATTAAATGAGAAGATACCGCGATGAATTCAGCATCTGTTCCACTTTTTGAAGAAGTTAATGCAGCAAACAAGCGACTCCGAAGTTTTTCGCTTAAAAATTCGTGTAACAAAGGAATATGATTATAATATCGAAGTTGAACCACCTTAAATCCATATTTGTTAAATAACTGGCTAAGCATTTTTGGATCAAGGGAACGCTCATATTTAGAGTGATATCTTCCCTTTTCAGAAGAATGATTTCTTAAAAATCCCATTGCTTTTCCCTTAACAACTGATACGCAATAAACCGTCAATAAGAGTAACCTCACAGCAATACTAGGTTTTGGACAAGGCTCATCTATGCAGATTACTTCTTTGGTGCATCGAGTTATTTCTGCAAAGGCTTTATCCAGATCCAAAATATGGTGCAAAACCCCGATAATACATGTTGTAGAAAAAACTTTATCTCTAAAAGGTAGGTTAAGTCCATCCGCAAGCACTAGCGGAACGTTGCAACGCTTTTTTGCAAATCGCAGCATCTCTCTTGAAATGTCGAAGGCCACTACTTGTTTGCCCAGTCTTTCGAAGACTTTTGAAGCAAGCCCCGTTCCACATCCGAAATCTAAGAAAAGTCCATTAAATTTTTTGGCCCAGGAATAAGTAGCTAGGTAATCGTATTTGTAGTCCCATTCGGAAGATATTGCCTTTTCATAGATTGCTGCTCCAGCATTCGCTTGAATTTGCTCGTATTTCCTGTTATCTACAATTTGCTGGGTCAACTCTAGCACCTCCATTTCAAGAGAAAAAACAATTCCTTACTTGTCATTTAGAAACGAGCCAAGTTCATTGTAATGAATAAGATGTTTGGGAGCATGAAAATAGCCAAGATAAAATGCTGTCAGCATGAAAGCTCTCAAAAAAGCCTTTTTTCTATTGTTATATACTGGTTCAAAAGAGACCATCGAACGAAGAAAGGAAGCAACGGCGACTAACGCTGTTAGCGACTCGATACCAAATGCAAAATCTAAAAGTTTACCAAAAGGATTTCCCCGCTTTTTCGGTTTCTTCTTTCGTTTCGCACGCGCACTCTCAGATAAAACTGTCAGCGGATTTCTTGGATACTTTTTCCGCAGAGCATTACAGTCCACTCCCCACATGAAGGAATGCTTGAATATTCCCTGAAGATCCCCTGGAATGTGATGAAACACTTTCAAGTCTGGAAGAAACCGTAGAACCTTGCCGTTTTCTACAAGACGCCAACATATTTCTATATCTTCTCCCCGCATTCTCTCTTCAAACCCACTGACTGACAACAACGCGGGTTTTCTGAACGCAAAATTTGGTCCTTTAAGTGTGTGAGTCCAAACCTCTTCTCTCGATCCAATCGTAGTTTCTTCCGTAGGAAAATCACACGCTTCAGCGTATATCTCCTCAATAAATATCGACCAATCATTTACTCCTTCGTAAACATACGGCAAAACAGGACCGCCAATTCCATCAACTTTCGGATGAACATCAAAATAATCCGAAATTATCCGAAGATAGTCATAACAAACAACACAATCAGAATCAACAAAACAAACGATATCATATCTTGCTTCAGCAACACCACGGTTTCTTGCAGCACCTATTCCTTTCTTATGGCATTCTACGATTTTAACTGGGAACTGCGAAGCTATTTGCGGAGTTCCATCTTTGCTTCCGTCACAGACAACCATAATCTCATAGTCACCTCTCGGGAAATCGCTGCGCAGCAGAGAGGAAAGGTTGGCACGAATAGTCTCAGCCGCATTGAGCGCTGGAATTACGACTGACAAAGATACCATGACAAGTCTTCCACAATTGCATATACTTGCTATTCAAAATCGGCAGTTTTTTCAGAGTAGTTTGTTAGACTCTATGAGTTTAAAAAGCCCCTTCTTAAGGGAGACCTTTGGTTTAAATCCCAAAATTCTATTAGCTTTGCCCATGTCACCACAACTATTACGGATATCAGGCGACCTAGGTTCAGCGTACACCGGCTGAATTTCTGTTTTATTCGTTACAGTCTGCAAAGTATTCAGTAGCTTGTTTATAGTCAACTGTGAACCTGTAGCCACATTGAAAAGTTCGCCAGCACACTTCTTTTCCATAGCAAGCATATTAGCGTCAACAACATCCTTAACGTTAATGAAATCCCTGGTCTGCTCACCATCTCCATAAATAGTAGGTGGTTTATCCATCATCAGATTATTTACAAAGGCAGTTATAACCGCTGCATATGGCCCATACATCTGTCTTGGACCGTAAACGTTAAAATATCGCAACCGAACCGTCTCCAAACCATAGGTCTTGTAATATGTTTCTACATAAAGCTCTGCAGCCAGCTTAGAAACCGCATAAGGAGAATCTGGATGTACAATTGCATCTTCCTTTATAGGCAAAGTTTTTTGTTCTCCGTATACGGCTGTTGAAGAGGCATAAATGAAACGATTCACATTAAACTTCAGTGATGCCTCAAGCAGATTTAACGTTCCATTAACATTAACGTCATTAGTAAGTTGAGGGTTATCAACTGATTGTGGAATACCTATAAAGGCAGCTTCATGAAAGACAACGTCAACATCCTTAACTGCCCTTTTCACAGTTTCCCAGTTTCGAATATCTCCCCTAACAAAATGAAAGTTACTTTCTTCCTTATAAGCGACTACATTTTCCAACTGACCCGTACTGAGATCATCAATAACCTTCACATCGAAATCATTATCTAAAAGCCTGTCAACAATGTGACTACCTATGAAACCTGCCCCTCCTGTTACAAGAGCACTACCATACTTAAACTTCATTAAACTCTTTCCTCAGCTCAATAGCACATCAAAAACCTATTTCAAAACGCTTCTCAAAGACTCTTCAACTGCTTCAACAGTCTTTTCAACATCCT
>DAOVFL010000097.1 GCA_030672945.1 Candidatus Bathyarchaeota archaeon
ACCCCGCCTTCCGGATAATAAACCACTTCAGCTTTTCCACGACTTTCTCCAGCTGGAGCTGAGGCTCTTCCAAAACATGAAGTTGTTACAATATCAACTTCTATTGTTTCTTCTCCACGGTTATTAAAAACCTTTCTCGCAATTACATCTTCAATAACTGTTGACATATTTTATCTTCCCATACTTAATGATAGTAGTTTCTTGCCTCTCTTCTCTTCTCTGCTACTTCATGGAATTGTAGGATTTCATCTATGATATCCACATGAGACAACAACATGCGTCTGCAACAATACTTTTTAATGCCCAAGCTATCTAAGACTTCATCAGGTTCTTCTCCGGCTTTCACTCTTCTCGTGAAATCTTCCCATTTATCCCCGACTAATCTGCCGCACGTAAAACATCTTACAGGTATAATCATCGTAACCAAACTCATTTATCTGTAGCTTTTCTGATCTCTGGCTCTCGCTCCGGGGCCTCCGAACTTTTTAGGCTCCTTCCGTCTAGGATCTCCAACAACCATTGTTCTGTCATACTCGATAAAGACTCTGCGTAAACGTGAACTCTTCGTCCATTTCAATAAGGCATTTGCTATTGCCATTCTTGATGCTTCAGCCTGCCCCATGTATCCGCCGCCTGAGACTTTTACGTCTATATCCAGTGGCCTCCAAACATCATCTCCAGCTTGTCTGAGTGGTTCCATTATTTTTTCACGTGCAACTTCTGGTTCATAAATTTCTAGAAGGACTCTATTTATACGTACTCTTCCCTTTCCAGGTTTAACGACGGCACGTGCTATCGCGGTTTTCCTTTTCCCACTAATTACCAAAACCTTTCTAGTTGGCATGACTATTCACCATAGCTCCATCCTATCTCTTTTGCGAATTCACCGAGTGTAAAATATGGGCATTTCAGTTTTTCAGCATGAGCTTCCGCCAAAGTTTCCGTTTTCTGTTCCTTAAGCTCTTCTGGTACTTCGATGAACACTTTAAGTCGTTTATATGCTTGCTTACCCTTAGGCTGTTTGTAAGGAAGCATGCCTCTCACCGTATTCCGAAGTATCCTGTCCGGTCTCCTATAATGGAATGGCCCCTTTTTCGGATGCCCCACTTCAAGAAATACTTTTGCTTTTCTTGTTTTACTTTTCTTTTTACCCGAAAGTACAGCTTTCTCTGCGTTTACAATTATTATCTTCTCACCCTCCAGAAGTCGTTTAGCAACTATGCTGGCTACTCTGCCAAGAATTAAATTTTCCCCATTTATTATCGTGATTGGTTGATTTTTTGTTTCCATATTCTCACCCAATTATCCTAATGTTTGAACCTTTCGGGTTTTTCTTGATGAGTTGAGGGAGTGATTTGGTTTTGCCCTTCGCATCTTCTATTTTTTCTTTTGCTTTTTCCGAGAAACCCAATGCTGCTATGGTTATTGGATGATTGATTTTACCTGTACCTAGCACTTTACCTGGAACAACAACCGTTTCCTTTTTCTTTGTGTATCTATTTAGTCGGCTTATGTTCACAACTATGCGGTTTCTTCTCGGATTTGATAGACGTTTGGCAACATCCTTCCAAAGCTTGGTCTTATTTTCTCTACTTTGCTTGTTTAGTAAGCGGATAAGCTTGACAAGTTCCGGATTTGTTGTTTTAGTCTTTTTCACTCCTTTTCACCTTGACTTGACTTATAAATTCCTTCAACTGCTCACGTACAATTTTAGTAGCTTCCTTCATTATTCTTCCTGGAGGAAGTACATCCGTGGATTCTATGTTGAATATGAATGCGCCATCTTTCCAGCTCACCTCTATAGCTGGAGGATTCATTGGGCAAACGTCAACGCAGTCTTGGCAAAGAGTACAAGCCATCAAATCGCGGATTTCTATTTTTTCTCCAGCTTTAATTAAGACCTTTCTTGGACAGATCTCCACACATTTTCCACAAGCATCACATTGATTGCCTAATCCAATCTGTGGGAAATACTTATACGTACACGTTGAAACGGGCTGCCATTTTGCATGATTTTTTCCTCTTCCAAGTCTCGCATAGGCTTCAAGCCTCAGCTTCTGCTCTTTAGCTAGTCGTACTATGGGTATTTTGTCACTTACTGGGGTTATGTTTGGATCTTCTGAGAGTAGTTCCCCTGAATAAACAGTTATCGTTCCTTCCTTCGCTTCGACATCAAGTGTAAGTGAAACCCTGCAAAGGTTACATCCAAACTCGCTTTTGCACGAGCATTCTTCAGGTAAATTATAACTATCCAGATCTGTTTTGAGAGGGATTAGCCCGAGTCTATGGGCTATGATTTCATCCTGCAATACAGAAGAGTTTTCAATTACTACAACTTCATCTATCGCCATGCATGGAACCTCTGCAAGTGCAGTCCTCCTTAGAGCATTCATATATGGAATATCAGCTCCTCGAATAAGTAAACGCATTTTTCTGTCGTCTTTTTCAATCACTTCTATTTCCACTTACTCTGACACTCCATGATAGCCTATAATAATCAATGTGCCGTTCAATAGGATACTGATGAATTATTTCAACCTTTCCATTATAACAGTAAAAGCGCGAATTACTCAGATTGATTAGACCCTTCTCCCCCTTCTGCCACCCGGTCTTCGTGTTCCATCATGAGGAACAGGGGTAACCTCTTCTATACGCCCTATTCTGAAACCCGATCTAGCCAGAGCCCTTATAGCTGCTTGTGCACCTGCACCTGGAGTTCTTGGCCCTGAACCTCCAGGAGCCCTTACTTTGATATGTATAGATTTTATTCCCTTATCTCTGGCGATTCCTGCTGCGACAGAGGCTGCTCGCATGGCTGCGTAGGTTGAGGACTGCATCCTATCGGCTTTTACAAACATCCCACCCGATGTTCTCGCTATGGTTTCCGCGCCTGAAATGTCTGTTATGTGAACTATTGTGTTGTTGTAAGAACTGTAAATATGTACGACGCCCCACTTCTCAATTTTCTTGGTGGACCCTTCACTGCTACTCATCTTATCCCCCCTTGTCTTGTGCTTCCTCTGCGTTGCCTTCCGTTGTGGCGACCACTGCTATTGTTTGACGTAAAGGGTGACTTGGATTTGCAATTGGGCTTTGACGTGTATATTTTATTTGGTTTTCTTCGTCCTTTTTCACGAGGTAACTTGGAACTGTTACACGTCTGTCTCCTATAGCTATGTGCCTATGAGTTATCAGTTGGCGAGCTTGGTAAGTTGACTTGGCTAGACCTTTTCGGAAGATGATCGTTTGAAGCCTGCGTTCAAGAATGTCCTCAATCGTTGAGTCTAATACGTCGTCGAGGACCGCTGTCTCGGTTATCATGCCAAGTTTTTTCAGGCGTGCCAGGAGCGGCTCCTCCATTTTTTTACGTTCTTCTGGTGTTTGACCTATTAAGGAGCGGGCTATCCCCCTGAATTTTGACAGCATGGTTTTGTGTCGCCATAATTCACGCTTGTTTCGCAAGCCGTATGTACCTACAAGTTTAAGCTCTTCTTGCAATATGTCTGTTCGCCATGGAAAACGTGGAGTTTCATATTTTTTTCTCTGTCTTTTAGGGTCGCCCATAAAGATTACATCCTTCTCAATTTCTTCACTCTCACGCCTACAGCTTTCCCTTTCCTTCCAGTGGTTTTTGTTCGTTGCCCACGCACTTTTAATCCATAAGCATGCCGATATCCCCGCCATGATTTTATCTCTTTCATCTGCTTAATATCCATCTTTGTTCTTAAATCAAGATCCGCTCTAATGAGGTGCAGATCTTTTCCGGTCTCCATATCCTTTCTTCTGTTTAGAAGCCAACTTGGCAGTTCAAACTTTGTTAGTTCCTTTATTATTTTTTCTATCCTTTCAACCTCTACTTCCGTTAGAAATCCAGCCCTTTTCTCCGGGTTTATTCCAGCCTTTTTTAATATTGCGTTTGCGAGGTTTAGGTTTACTCCCCTAATTCTTTTTAGGGCAAAAGGCATTTTTAAGGTGCCACCTATATCTGTGCCTGTTATTCGAAGTATATGACGGAACTCCTTTGACATTTATCGCCAACCATTAACACTAAAGCTGACTACGGAAATAAACCATACTTTATTTAAACTTTACTGGATGATAAAAATAGTGCGATACCGAACGGATGTTCAATTTGCTATTCAACTGTTCTTATTTCTTAGATAT
>DAOVFL010000100.1 GCA_030672945.1 Candidatus Bathyarchaeota archaeon
CAGAAAGGCAGCAAACATTGTTTTGGTCGGCAGAGATACAGTTGCAGTGGAGACTGTCGGCTTCGTAATTGCAGGCTTAAAGCCCGAAAAAATACCAATCATACAAGAAGCAGTCAGAAGAGGACTCGGAGTAGGAGACATAAGCAAAATCGAAGTCATAGGAGACTCTGTTGAGAAGCTCAAAGAAGAATTCGCTATAGCCCTAAAAGCGTCCAAGAGATCACGACGTAAAGGTCCTCAGACTTGGGGTGGACACGCATATCGGGTATTCAAAGAATTGATGAACGAAGGATTCTTTAAACTCCCAAATAAGAGAACAATGGACGACGTAATCAGGGCATTAGAGGCTAAAGGATTGAAAACCAAAGGCAAAAAAGACAAAATTGCAGCAGCCCTAGCTAGAAGGGTGAAGAAGGGAGTCCTGCAATCAACCAAAAGCCCAGAAGGACGACTCTACTGGACAGAATAGGATTCGGCGCTCGCATTAACAGAAAAAAAGGGGGTGTGCGGGAGATATCTCCACTACGCTCTTGTTCCAAAGCACAAGACAATTTTTGAGTGAACAAGGGAACTTTTGAATTTGGTTTCATAAATATAATGTTACAGTTCTTATGTTAGCAAATTCAAGTTGGAACTGCCCAAATGGAAGGGCTTCGATAAAAAGCCTCGTTTTGCAACCCTATGAATTAATCGGGATTTGAGTGATACAGAGAATCCCGGCCAGGGCGCTTTTTCCATTTTAAGCGTAAAAACTACTTCTTTTTCAGAAAAGCATTAGATATGAGGTTTTTGTTCTAAATAAAGGCTTGCGTGCGTATAGTCTTCCAGAACTCTTCTAGGATTATAGGTCATTTAGAATTAATCGAAGTTTCTTCCGCAAGTCATAAAACTGAAGGAGAGGACGTAAAGTAAATGTTATGGAGAATTGGAGTTTCGCAAGATAGCTGTAGAGGAGTTTCCATATGTTTCTTACCTCTGCCTTTGGAGTATTAGTTGAAAACAAAAAGAAGCTATGAACGAGCATATGGAGAAGAGGCTCAAGTGGGTTGAAGAAATGATGCGGAAGGGACTCGAAATATTGGTAGCCTTGGGTCCTAGAAAAAGCAAGAAGGGGTTAATTGAGTATCTCCCAATCGAATTGGCTCCCGAGCCTGTGAAAAGAGGAAGCTCTTTGTTCATTAATTGCATTTGGGTCCTATCACGCTGTTCGAAAGCAGGCATATGAAAAGGGGGTTTAAGGCTGAGCTTTTCTTTTTGGGGTCATTAAAGTACCATTCAAATTAATCGAATAATTACTTTATAAAAAGGATAAATACTGAGGAAAAAGAAGATTAGGTGCTGAAATGATAAAGGGGTGCTATTGATGAGTGTGGAGCAAAATTTCCATAGGATGACAGATAAGGCTCATATGCCAACCGAAGAAGAAATAGTAAGTTTCATAGGAGAACGAGCAAAGAAAGTTTGGTTGGAGCTGAGACAGTTTATTGAAGACAATTATGACGTGGTCTCTGAAACAGTGTTTTATGGAGCAAAGTACGGATGGACAGTTCGTTACCGTAAAAGTGGTAAGACTTTATGCTCGCTTTTTCCTGAGACAGGTGGATTTACAGTTCTTATAGTTCTTGGTAAGAAAGAATCTGAAAAAGCTCTTTCGATGCGAGATGAGCTAAGTTCTAAAATTTATGAGTTTTTAGGGGATACGAAACAACTGCATGACGGACGTTGGCTATGGATTCGATTGTTAACGACAAGTGATACCGTTGACATAAAGAAGCTTCTGCAAATAAAAAAGAAATCGAAGAAGGCTTGAATACTAATCCTGAAGTATACGTAACTGTCAGACATTTTTCTGGGAAATGCACGCCTGAGTACAGTTGAAGAGCGATAGTATTATTTTCCTACTATGAATACTATGATAAGGAGGAAAGAATATGCCGAATTTTACTGATAAGCAACGCTTCAAGATAGCTCTCGGAGGTTTCCTCTCTTTCCTAGGATTCATAATCTTAATTTTCACATATTTAGTGGTTACAAACACAATAGATGTTGAAAACGTCTTACAATCTGGCTTGCTGGTTAATGTTATGGTAGTTATAGGAGGCTTAGATATTCTTGCAGGAATTATCTTGCTTCGTTACCGATGAGACTTTGTTATTCGCTTTCCATCAAAAGAAGCTCAAATAACGCTTTAATTGTTTGAAACTTAGATTGCACCTGCACATAATTTGTGTCTTTTTAGTTGGTTTTCGCACTTGCTCCAAGATGCCAGCCATAATTTCAGGTTTGCTGCGATTTCTGCCAGCAACCTTTTTTATCCATAATATTTCATATCACCTCTCAAGCGCGACGCTATTCTAATACGCCGTGTTTATGTAGCTTTTCTCTAACAGTAGTCTCGTCTATCCAAAAAATAGGAGCATCCCTTCTATCTTTTGTTCTTCAACTTTTTCTTCAGAGACAAATTGCTGTTCTTGTGTAGTCATATTCTCACCTCAAATGAAACTATTTTATCAGATTTGTTGTTGTTTTTTCCGGATCATAGACATGTATTGCCGCGCACGCCTACGCAAGAGTTTAGCACGCAATTGTCTACTTTTGATTCTTGATAGTTATTTTGTTGGTTTTGTGAATGTCTCGTAGGCTTGTGTAGCTTTTTGATCCATTCCCCTAAGCTCGGTTGCTACCATTCGCTTGATCATAGCGGTTGTCGTTCCTTCTTGCACTTTACCCGCAACTGCTTCAGTTATCCTTGTTGCGTGTTCCTCTTCGGCTCCAGCTTTTTTCAGAGAAGCTTTGAGTTTAGCCTTATCAAAGTCCTGCATGGAGCCAGAACGTTTCTTGACCTTAACCAAATAATCACCTCCAAATCGATTTAAACAAGCTAAGATGCATTGCGCGCACAAAATCCGTCTCTACGTTTGGATACACACGCGCAAACATAACATTCTCAGCATCACTTATAGAGGTTGGCTGGCCTAGGTATAGCACTGCTATCAGCTTTTGCACGTTTGTGAATCTTTATAAGACACCCTTGTTTTAAGACCGTTAGGTCGAAGAAAGCTTAAGGCATGTTGTTTTTGCAGATCCGACAAAACGTCTGTCTCTCAACTTGATTCTAGCGTGATAAAAAAATGGTATTGGTAATCAGATTTCTGACACCCTTAACCCAAGTTAGCCTCCCAAGAAAAAGAAGCATGTTTCCATCTTTCGGAGTACCATATGTCTCTCGAGTTTTATCTGTGTCCTCTGGTTCACAATTTTGCGGATTATACCGTTCTGGGTCCACCCCGTTCCAGACAACGCTTATTTTTGATCGGGGCCAACCGTGGCGCGTTAAATCATCTCGCATTGCATGGCTAACCGTGATTATTCTGTCCGCATGCTGACCTGTTGCCCATTCAAAATGTGAAACTACACTTGACCCTTGTCCTCCACTCCTTCCCCACTCGGTACTATGGACGTGAAAGACTACCGGAATCTTTGTTTCGTTTTTAACTACGAGTCCTGAAATACTGCTTAACCAGTCATGCACGCAAACTATGTCAAAACTATATCCCTCTTTCTTAATTAAGTCATTTATGATTTTTGTTTCACTTAATATGTTGTAGATGAATATGTTGTTGAACAAACGCATGTTTGTCCCCCATTTTTCAAGTCGTCAATGACAAACATTGGAAAAACATTGCTTGCATCCTCAATCAAAGGCCTATGAACTTCTACGCCATCAAAATCAGCTTCAAAAGCTCTGTGCTTAATGTTAGCTCTCAAAAGAAAGGATTTTTTGAGTGCCGCGCAGATGTCAAAATCTCCTTTATTGTTGAGAAAATAAATGGTTAAATCTAGCGGCACTTTAGACTAGAAGGTACAGAGGAATAGCACACAAAAAAATTGTCCGAAACCCTTAAAAAAGCAGAACACGAAACCCAGCATAAAAGTTTCAACGAAGCTGGAAGAAGGAAGCCGTCAGAGATGAGGATTGCTGAAGACAGAAATTTCGACTTAATTGTGATGGGAAGCCAGAGCCTGAGGGGGCATTAAGTTCTTTTTGGGAGTGTTTCTGATAGAGTTGCTG
>DAOVFL010000007.1 GCA_030672945.1 Candidatus Bathyarchaeota archaeon
CCTTACGACCTATATAATGCAGTGCACAAACAAGAGTCCAGATGCTTAAACTACGACGACTCGTTAACCACAGCAACCAGCTACATTACACTGACAGAAGGCCTAGACGACTCACTATACTACGCAAAACTAACAAGTGAAATTGCTGGGGCTGGATTATCTGTTGCAGGATGGACAGGATACTTCCTCAAGGATAGCGCAACCTATCCGGCAGAATCTACTTGGGTTAACAAGTTCGAGGATGGCGCAACTGTCGCAAGCAGCAAGAACTGGGCTCTACTATTGAATAGCTCCTCCAACAACGAGGGCGGTTCCGACGGATATGAAATGCTGAAGGTCACTCCCCAAGCCACAACAGGCACCACCGCCTTACCGCTTACATTGCAACTGAAAGACTTGGTTGACTTCGGTTTCTGGTACAAATTCGTTTCCGGTACCTATGGACCGCACATTGAAATCAAAGTTTCCTCAACCGCCGCTGGCGGAGAAGGAGCCCTGTGGGCAAACATTGCGTCAGAGAATAGCAATCCTACAAAGGCAACCGATTGGACTAATCACTTCACCCTAAACAACATAGAAGATTTCGTCGGTGAACCTACTGCAGACACAGCCTTCTTCGTAACTGGGCAAGCCGGCACAACGGTTACGCCCGGCGAGAAACACTCATACGAGTATTTCACCGCTGAAGATCAACTCGGCAACTACTACGTGAACTCTATAGGTATCCAAACACAGGATGGAGCCATTGCATATGTCGACGACCTGAGCGTAGCCTACCTTGACAGAGCTTCTGGTATACGCTATGAACGCGTTTATAACATGGAAGAGGACAAGCTGATTCCAACCGATTGGGACAGATACTGCAGCTTCTCAGAAAAAGTCTTAGTTGATGGAGTACTCATTGACAGATATCCGTACCATCTCCTAAGAAACTACGTAGAAGGCGGCCACGCACCATACTACGAGATTAACTATGAAACTGGCAACATAACATTCTCTCACTGGGTCACAAGCGCCTACGTCACGTGGACACTGCCAATAGGCACCCACATCAAAGTACTCTACTCAACCATCGAAGAAAACGCGAAAGGACGCTACGAATGGATGGTTGTCGGCAAAGACGCAGCAGCCATAGACTCTATAGGAGCGGCTTATATGACTCAAGCCTTCGACTCCAGAAAAGACATACACGTTCAAGTGACAGGCTTAGACATTAACGACACAGTTAACGGACCACACGCACCATTTGTAATGGGCAGAGCAGTAACAGGCATAAAAGCCGACTACAGAGACTCGCTGGGAAGACCGTATCTACGAGACGATTGGTGCACAACATATCCTGTAGCAAGCAGCAACATGCTCTTCGCAGGAGGACCACGCGCCCAAATGGGAACAGAATACTTCAATGAATTCACCATGGCATTCTTTGCAAGAAGCGAATATGTAGTCAATAACACTGGACAAACAAACGAAATCTTTGCATTAAGCTGCTGGAACAGATACACTTACGGCGCTGGATACGCTGTAGTATCCGTCTACAAAGACTTGAACGGAACAATAGGCTTCCTAATCTGGGGCTACAACGGAGAAGACACTTACTACGCAACTAAATGGTTCTGGGACACAGGCATTGTATATCTGCAAACTGAAAACCCTGGAGTCACAGACATCATTCTGAAAATAACCTACACGACATGCCCATACAGCGTAAGCATAGTCGAACGCCTCGGAACAATCAGCGAAAAAACTCCACACGACTGCCCGTAAAGTCGCTAAAACCTTCTCTCCCTTTTTTATTTTCCCTTTTTTCTTAACGGAATGTAAAAAGATTCAATTTAGAACAGAAATCACTTGCATGGCAGGTTACCTATACACATCAAACTTCAACAAGCCAAATCACAATTGTGCAAACATAACAGAGCATGTACGAAACTAAAATTTTAAATCTATGACCCTGAACCTCACACTAAGTGTGTACGCTAAGAGTTGATAGAAATGATTGTAAAGAGGCTTTATTATGAAGACTCTTGTGCTCAATGGTGGTAATGGCACTAGGCTTAAGCCTTTAACTTTTACAACTGCAAAACAGTTAATTCCAGTAGCAAACTTAAATGACCGTAACAACTAATCAATAAAGGTTATGGTGCTAACCTTGAAAGGAGTTATCCTACACGGAGGTTATGGTACTAAACTTAGACCATTAACCCATACGGGCCCAAAACAGTTAATTCCAGTTGCAAACAAACCAATTTCACAATATGTGCTAGAAGACCTTCGAAGCTCGGGTATAATAGAAATTGCTGTAATCCTCGGAAACATTCATCCGGAAAAAGTAAAAGAACACTACGGAAATGGTGAAAAATTCGGTGTAAAAATCCAATATATACGCCAACACGAACCGAAAGGGATAGCCCACGCGGTAAATTTATGCATAGAATACGTGAATCACCAACCCTTCATAGTTTACCTAGGGGATAACCTGCTAAAAGGAGGCGTCAAAAACTACGTCCAACTCTTCCCAAACTCAGATTACGACGCAATGGTACTCCTATGCAAAGTAAGAAATCCACAGCGATTCGGCGTTGCAAAATTCGACAAAAAAGGAAAACTACTGCAGCTAATAGAAAAACCCAAACAACCGCCCAGCAACTATGCTTTAACTGGCATATACTTTTTCAAACCCATAATCTTTGAAATGACAAAACAGCTCAAACCATCATGGCGTGAAGAACTTGAAATAACAGAAGCAATCCAACTGCTGCTAGAAAAGGGCTATAATGTAGGCTATCAAATCGTTCAAGACTGGTGGAAAGACACAGGTACACCAGAAGACATCTTAGAAGCCAATAGACTAGTCCTCGATGAACTGAAACTAGAAATTAGAGGCAAAATAGAAAACAATGCATCAATACAAGGCAGAGTAGCAATAGGCGAAAACTCCATAATAAAAGAAAAAGCCCTAATCCGAGGTCCGGTAATAATAGGCGAAAACACAACAGTAGAACCAACAGTCTACATAGGTCCATACACAAGCATAGGAAACAACGTTATCATCAAACGAGGCGAAATAGAAAACTCGATAATCATGGACAACTGCACCATAGACATAAACGACAGAATCACAGACAGCCTAATTGCCCCATACTCAAAAATAATCTCTAACAACAACACACCGCATGGAAAAAAATTCATTATAGGCGAAAGAACCCACATACAACTATAAAGGTGAAAACATGCTAAAAGGAGTAACCATCAAACCATTAAAAAGATTTAACGACGAAAGAGGTTCTTTCACAGAACTCATAAGAGAAGACTGGAAGGAAATCCTAAAAGAAGATCGCTTCGTCCAAGCTAACTTCTCCATAAGCTATCCAGGCATCATCAGAGCTTGGCACAGACACCTGAAAGGACAAACAGACTACTTCATAGTGTTAAAAGGAGCACTAAAAATATGCGCCTACGATGAAGAAACAAGAGAGCTAAACGAATTAATTTCAACAGGTCAAGACCCACAAATAGTAAGAGTCCCCGGACGTTATTGGCATGGTTTCAAGGTCATAGGTAACGAAACAGCTTTCCTCCTTTACTTCACTACCAAGCTTTACGATTACCAAAATCCCGATGAAGAACGAAGACCATGGAACGATCAAACACTAATCCCCAAATCCATAAACGGCGAAAAAAACGATCCAAGAGTTAACAAGCCCTGGAACTGGAATTACCCCCCTTACAGGTGAAAACTTTTTGAAAATTCTCGTAACAGGTGGATTAGGCTTTATCGGAAGCAACTTCTGCAGATACATCATCACAAAATATTTCGACAATAAAATTATAAACATAGACAAAATAGGAATTGGAGCCAACCCAGCGAACCTCGAAGACCTAGAAAGCGAAAAGCGATACAACTTCATTAAAGGAGACATCGGCGATTCAGAACTCATAAACGAAATAATCAAACAAGTAGACGCTATAGTAAACATAGCAGCCGAAACACACGTAGACAGAAGCATAGCAAACCCCACACCATTCATTCAAAACAACACTATAGGAACATTCACCATTTTGGAAGGCATCAGAAAACACAACGACAAAGCCAAACTCGTCCAAGTATCCACAGACGAAGTCTACGGCGAAATACGAGAAGGATCATTCAAAGAAAATGACATGCCTCAACCATCTAACCCTTATTCTGCTTCAAAAGCAGCAGCAGACGTGTTTGTAATGGCCTATCATAAAACATACGGCTTAGACGTAGCCATCACAAGATGCACAAATAACTATGGACCTTATCAAATCCCCGAAAAACTTATTCCCAAAACTATCATCAGAGCTCTAAAAAATTTACCAGTGCCAATTTACGGTTCAGGAAAAAACATTCGAGATTGGATATACGTGCAAGACCATTGCGAAGCCATTGATTTCGTCCTAAGAAAAGGAGAATCAGGTGAAATCTACAACATCTCAGCAGAAAACGAGCTGCCTAACATCGAAATTGTTAAAAAGATACTTAAGATGCTAGATAAACCTGAAAATTTAATAACTTTTGTAGAAGACCGTCCAGGACACGACATAAGATACAGTCTAGATTCATCAAAAATCAAGTCTAAACTAGGTTGGAAACCAAAATTCTGCTTCGAAGAAGCGTTAGAAGCAACTGTTAAATGGTATGTAAACAATGAATGGTGGTGGAAACCGTTGGCAACTGAGAAAATCCTTAACCCAACACCTTGGAAACTAAGGGACAGCTATTGAGAATATTAGTTACAGGTGCAAGTGGCTTACTCGGCTCAAAACTATGCAAATTAGCCGTAAGAAAAAACTATGAAATTTACTCTGTGTACAGTCAACATAAACCTCTCTATGGAGCACCCGTCCAATTTGACATTTCTGACAAAGACGCAGTCGAAAAAATATTTAAAAAAGTAAAGCCTGAAGCCGTAGTGCATACGGCAGCATTAACCAACGTGGACAAATGTGAATTAGAAAAAGAACGAGCTTGGAAAATAAATGTGGAAGGAACAGAAAACATAGCTGAATCATGCGAAAAATTCCATGCTTTTCTGGTCTACATATCCACAGACTACGTCTTCGACGGAGAAAAAGGAATGTACAAAGAAAATCATAAGCCTAATCCAGTAAACTATTATGGTCTCACCAAACTAAAAGGGGAAGAATCAATCAAAAATTTAACGGATGAATGTTGCATTGCTAGGACCAGCGTCATCTACGGAACAATCCCAGTAGCAGGTAAAACAAACTTCGCACTGTGGCTACTGGACAAACTTGAAAGAAAAGAAAAAGTGAAAATCGTAACCGACCAATGGAATTCACCCACATTAAACACCAATCTAGCGAATATGATTCTCGAAGTCTCAGAAAGAAAACTGACCGGAACCTTCCACTTAGCCGGAGCAACACGCCTAAGCAGATTTGAATTCGCAAAACTTCTCGCTAAAACCTTTAGCTTAAACACAAACTTCATAACACTTGCCTCCTCCAGAGAGATCTCATGGATCGCTAAAAGACCACAAGACTCTTCACTAAATATCAACAAAGCATACCAAACACTAAAAAACAAACCTCTAAAAATACAAGAAGCATTAGAGAAAATGAAAAAAGAAATAGAACCCTTTTAAAAAATAGCAAAGACAGCAACACACACGCGTGGATCTGATAGTATGCAAAAGAAGCCTTGTGCATACCCAACTAACGCCACGAAAGTTGCGAAGAAAGCAGCTAATGGAAGCGTCTTCATATTCACGCGTGGATTACAAAGTTTATAATTTACATTGTGATTTCATAGCTATTATGAGTATTATAAAGTAGGCATTGAACATATCAGGCACGCTAATCGTCGAAAGTTCTCTATACGTAAAGAGAACACGTAAGCATCCATTAATAGTAGATGAACCGATGAATAAAGCAAGGATCAAAAACTAGTCCATATTTTAGGATGCAGTGGACATGTGTTAAAGCCTAATTAACCTTCTTAACTTTTCTCTTCCTACCCCATGAAACATAAAGTGTGCAAGCAACACAAATAAGCAAAGAAGTTAAACTGACAGCTGATCCGTAGTAAAACCACCTCTGAGGCAGGAACTCAACAGTCACAACCACTCTACCATCAGCATCTATCCAGAAACCATTCACTACACCAAAAAGCCGCACAGATTTAACAGTACGACCATTAAATGAAGCAATCCACTCTGGATCGTAAACGGTAGAGAAGCAAAGCATGAAAGGCTCATCAACATCAATTTCAACAACAAACTTGGTCTGATCAATTTCTTTAACACTCAAAATTCTAGCCGGAACCGCATCTGAGGTTGGTTTGTTCCAAAAGCCATAACTTTCATTTGACTTCCCCAGCCATAAAACATCCAACTCTGCCCGTGCATTCCCTGATAAACTTGAGACTTCAATTTCATGCTTCCCAGAACTTAAGCTCACGGGACCGAAAAATGCCCAGCCAAACTCTTTCAAGTTAACCTCATACTCATAGTAGCTTCCATCAACCCTCAAAAGCATGTTTCCCAAACCTCTAACTGTAAAGTTGTAGTTGCCACCGCACACAAGCTCCACACTCCTCGAAACCCTGGAACCTGAAGTAAGGTAAACAATATCTCCGTTGCTTGCCTCTCCTCCATAACCACTAAACACCGAAGCATTCTCTCTAAGCATATCCGATTCACCCTCAAACACGTATAGCAAATCCTTACTTTGAAGACTGCTCTCGAACCTCTGATTCATTTCAGACGCCTTCTCCTCTGGCATAATAGCTATCAGGTTCACAGAATTAAAACCCTCAACATTTTCCAACGTTAAAACATGCGTGCCAGACGTCATGTTAAAAACATCTCTCCACACAAACCCGTTAACCTGACTTCGAGTATCAATGGTTCCAACAGGTAGGCCGTCAAGATAAAACGCCACTTTACCACCAGCACTATTCTCAAAAACTCTCACAAACAATTTAAAATCCTCAGTAGAAGCCAAATTAAATGGCAGGTCTAACTTAGCAGAAGGAGCCCATGTGAAAACAACACCTTTATCATAATCGAAATCCCAGCATTCAACACCAAGCTGTCCAAGATAAGAGTGAAAGGGCCCGCCTGACAAATCGGAAAGAGAAGCCTTAGACCAACATTCAGCTGGATTGTGACGCCTAGAAAAATCGAAGGGAGCAATAACAAGGCTTTCATTAAGAAAGAAAGGCAAAACGTCACTTAACAAGTCACCGCTTAACACAAACGCGTCAGCATTCTCACAGCCGCTGGCGGCATTCTGATTCACAAAAACAACCAAAAAATCCGACAAATTCAAAGTCTTTAAAGCGTTCAGCGCAATGAATTTGTCAAAACCGCCGCTAACAGCCACAACCCTTCCATAAGGCTGAAAAACATTTTCAGACCAGCCTTTATTCTCAAAAACGTAGACAACCCCATCATGATTAACAATCTCCAAATCTCCATGATACTGAAGACTTTGAAACAAACGCTTAGCATATTCCACAGAAGTGGAATCGTTATGAAAAATTACGTAGCGAACATTCAATGGATCAAGGTAACTTGCAACGCAGTCGCTTCTGTTCTCCCACAAAACCGTATTAAAATAGTTGAGGTAACCTCTAGAATACTTAGAGTAAGAGTCAAAGGTTGGTTTTGCTGAGGAATCCAGCTCAAAAACGCTTGACAAACCGTTGTAAACCCAAGTGGCACCATACTCCGCATAAGAAGGCAACCACAAAACCTGATAAGAAGCAGAATCATTTCCAAGCCAACTGTTCACACCATAAATCTCGCTTGGAATCTTCACGGGTTTGAAAGGACCTTCAAAATAATTGGTTGCGGAAGGCGTTATATAGACGAAAACCAAGGAAAAAAACAGAAGCATAAAAGCCAGCACGGTTACTTTTCTGAAAAATGCTCTTTTAAACCTACTAATTAACCCTATGACTCCAAGGCAGGCAAAAGCGAAAAGCATAGAATACGCTAAAGGAAGCAAAAGCGTCCACTTGTTAGGGTCTCTGAAAAGCCATCCGAAAGAAGCCAGAACTGGAGCGTCAAAACATAACCATTCATAAAAGCTTGGCAACGGAGAACTCATTCCAGATGCAAGAAAAATGAGAACAACACTTAAAAGGGAAAGGTAGACGACAACCCTGTTCTTTCTATAGAAAATTAAAGCTAGAAAACAGACGGCTGGAACGGTTAAGCTTGCAAAAATCCAAAGAGTACTGGAGGGAAAAACTTCAAAAGAATGGCTGACTTTAGGCCACCAATAAGCAACAAGTCTAAAAACGTTAAATAAATCACTGTTTCTACTGAGCATGTGCACGCCATCCAAGTGAAGGATATAGTCGGGATAGAGCGAACCGGTAGAAAGCAAATAATCAGCTAGAGGCAGTATCCAGAAAGCATTAACCAAAACATAGAGGACTATGAACAAAACAAGATTCTTAGTTTTAGGAACGAACTGCTTACGATTTAGCAACAAAAAATAAGCGTACAGAGAAACAATCAGAAACGAAATAAAGAGAAGGCTATGGGGACTTGTGGAGGTAATGGAACAAAGCAGGACTAAAGCCAAAACTCGTTTCAAATCAACCTTGTCTTTATCAAATATTTGAATAGAAATTAGGAGTATTAACGGAAGGAAAGAGTAAGTTACGAGAAGAAAAATGTGATAGACCCTGTCCATAACCCAAGGGTTAAAAGCATAAAAAAGCGAAGAAATAATGCAGCACAAAAAAACGGTTTTTCCATCCCTATTAAACTTGTTTAGAAAATGCCTCGCTGTAACATACATTGAGAATCCAGATATTACCAAAGTGCTCACTATTACAAACTTGAAGAAAACTTCTGCAGGAGCGTTTACAATGTAGAATGGAAAATAAAAGATTAGAAGATAGGGTAGTCTCATTGAACCAACATAGTTGAAGCTGTTTCTATTAGACCACAACGGGTAGTTGACTCTTAGAAATTGTCTTAATTCTAGGGTCGGCACAAAATCGCCGAACAAGACTGTTCCTTCTGCGAGTAAGAATCTTCCAACAAGGAGAAACATCATAACAACAATGATTGCTAGAGCTAATACAACATCTATGTTTTCTAAAAGAAATTTATGAAAGACGTTTGTTTTGCGGCTTTTCATCTTCTCGACAATCCCATAGAAGAGCTTTAGTCTTCTCAAACTTGATTAGCCATTATCGCAAAGTAGGTTATATAAGCTTGAAGAACAGCTAAAAAGTTTGAAGGATATAGAAACTGGTTAGCAGGATAATTCCTGCAATACGCAATGAATAGAGGTGGCAGATTGAAGGAGTTGAAAGAGAAGTTACATTTGAAACATACGGAATTATTAGTGCTGCTGATCTTTTTCTTGTTCAGCTTGCGAGTTTTGAATTGGTTTGAATATCCATATATAGTGGTTGGCGGTGATTTTAGACCGCCACTAGTCCATGAAGCCTTCCTTAAGCGTATCACATACACATGGGATGAAATAGACTTTGGCATACCCTCAGTCTATACGCCTAGAATCCTCGATCCATTCTATTTTTTTGTCACAGCTTTCCAAATTCTTGGTGTAAGCCTATACTTGTCGCAAATAATAGCTGTGTTTTTAATATATCTCTTTTCATCGATACTCATGTACATATTTGTTAAGCAAGTTACAAATGGCAACATTACAGCATCATTTGTGGCTGCCTTGTATCTGACTTCGAATGTGTATCTAATTAACGACAGAGAAGTAACTGCTATAGGATTTATGAATATTACACTAATAATTCTACCCTGTTTGGTAACATTTGTAAAAGGCATTAAGACATGCTCATATAAGTTAATGGCAGTTTCTGGAATACTATTCGTCTTAACGTACGCAACGTTTCCAAACTACCGGGCGAGTCTCATTTGCTTGTTTATGCTTGGTTTGGTTTTGCTCTTTTACTTTATGAGTAGAGGACTCGAGATTAGCTTGAATAGCCAAAAAAACTCACGCAAATTGTTCAAAGTTTTACTAGATACATCCCTGTTACGCCGTTATCTAAAACTCCTATTAGTATTTGCGCTAACAGTCCTACTGGCATCCTTTTGGTTAATTACACTAATATTTTCAAATATTGATTTCTTAACTACAATGTATACAGAGATGGCCCCGCAATCTTTTACTGTCGCTGAACTCAAACTATATGACGTAACAAGATTTATTGCTTATTGGGGTTTTTATGACGGATGGGGTGGAAAGCCATACGTTCCTTATAGAGATGTATACCTAAATAACCCTCTAATCATAGCCTTATCATATTCTCCAACAATCCTGGCTTTTGCGAGTCTGTTAATCCCCAAATCACGTAAGTTAACCATATATTTTAGTGGAGTAGCGGTGCTTTCTCTGCTTTTAACAAGTGCCTTTAATCCATATCTGGGTCAGCTTTATTCTGTGTTAATCAACATCCCATTAATGGCCACATTTAGAACATCAACCAATTGGATCTTCTTTGCAGTACTGTCCTACTGCATTTTGATCGGCATCACTTTTTCAACTTTATGTCATATGTTTAGGAAAAGAATATTGCACATGCTTGTATTAGGCATCGCGTTTGTACTTTTTCTCTCTACAACGTATCCTTTAACGACAGGCGATGTTACGAGAAACTGGCTTTCCCCTAACATCAAGGGGTCATATTTGCCATCTTCCTATCACGAGCTCAATAATATGCTTCCCAGCGAATATTGGAGTATTCTACTCCCGCAGAGAAGCGTATATGTGGTCTATAACTTTACTAGAAGTCCTTTTGTTTGCGGAAACCCTTACCCGCTTATCTTTTCAAAACCCATAATATCCGGGACTGGAACTGAATATGTGCAGGTTAATCAAGACTTAATAAATAGATTTCACGAATTAATACGAACAAATACTAATGGCGTTTCCAAATTTCTAGGTATGGCAGGTATCAAATATGCTATTGTTGAAAAGAATATTGTGTGGGGCAGTTTATATCCAGCGAGTGAGCTAAAATTGAATGAATGCAAAGATTTTCGTTTAGTAACAGAATGGGATGAAGTTGCAGTGTTTGAGAATACCTATGCATCACAGAAGCTTTATGTAGCTGATAACATCATCATTTACTCTACTTTGGATGATATGCAGAATTTTTCTGCAAATTCCACATGGAGCACTCTTCGACACTCTGCATTTGTCAATGCGAATGCATCGAATGGTCTAACAGATAAAACGTTAAGGGCACCCGAAAACTTTGCCTGGAAAGAAGTGTCTCCAACAAGTTACGAAGCACATCTAACTTCGAAGGGCCCGTTCATTCTAGTTTTTTTGGAGCGCTACGATGAACACTGGAAGGTAAATGTAAATGGAAAACTCATTCGAGAAACGAATCATCAAAAAGTAAACGCTTTCGCTAACGGCTGGCTAATACACGACACCGGAAACCTTGCAATAACAATACAGTATGAAACGCAGAACCTCCTCGCAGTATCAGTTGTTGCCTCAGTGATTTTACCCACACTCTTACTCACATTCCTGAGCAGAAGAGACATTAAAAGAGTTGCCTCTTTAATCCAGCGTAGATTTAAACGGAAAATCGACTAAACCAAAAAGGGTCTGCAGCTGCAAAAAAAACTGCTGCAATTATTCAAAGTTTTGCTGCTACAATTCCAATAGTAGTCGCTGCATACCTTACAACTTGATAAATAGCAAAACCCACTATCAGAAGAGGGCTGCTGAAAAAATTAAAAACGCCTTTAACATAACTTGCTCTCAATGGACTTAGTTGACTTAAAGCTTTTTTCGGATTTTTTCTAATGAACCTTCCAATATTTTTTCCATAATAATAATGTTTCCGAACTATTTCCGCCAAAGTTTTTGGTTCTCCAATATGAGTTTCTCCCGCATTAATTCGCCCAATTTTGTAACTGTTTTTCAAAAGTCTATTTTGAAGGTCATAGTCATCTCCTGCCACAAGGGTTTCATCAAATCCCCCTACAGCTAAAAACACTTCTTTTTTCCAAAAACGCGCTGCAACATTAAGTTCATCGTTCCTGTAGCAATCCCTCTCCGCCTTCCTAACCCTAGCCCAAAAACTAACAGTCGGATCAGAAGTGTTATGAATGAGGATCGCATCGTAACCAGACTTTTCGCAACTCTCAACCGCCTCTCGAATAACATCAGGTTGAAGCACAAAGTCCGAATCCACTCTATAGATGTACTTTCCTCTCGCCTTCTCAACACCGAAATTAACCTGCACACCTCTTTCCGGGCCTTTCAAAAGAACCCTAGCGCCATATTTCTTGGCAATTTGCCTAGTTCTGTCACTTGAATAGTTGTCAACAACAAAAATCTCCAAGTTTCTATAGCTCTGTTCAATCAATGACTTCAAGCACTTTTCAATGGTGGCTTCTGAGTTTCTTGTGGGAATAACGACTGAAACCAAAGGTGGTTTTAGACTCAACTCCTGCACTCAACCCTCCATTATGCGACTCTAACAATCCTCATGAACCCATCAACTACTTTATTCCAACTAAAGCCTGCGCACCTGAAACCATCGCCAAATATTCTAGGCTTTTTAAAAGAATTACACCAAACGCAAGTTCTGGTCTGCTCAAAAACCTTCTATAACTCTTTACGAAAAGGTAAAACCTAAACCCCACGCTTGTCTGCATTCTCGAGTAGTCCCTATACTTATGCTCATACACCTGAATCGTTTTCCCATAATAATATTTCTTTCTAAGCCACGTAATAAGTGAAAAATTCTCTTCATGATGAAGTATTACAGAATTGATTCTTGCAAAAACGTTGTATCCCTTTTTCTGAATCTTATAGGGCAAGGTAGATTCTTCAAAAAAAATCAAATTCTCCTCGTATCCTCCAACTTCTTTCACAAGCTTTGTTGGAAAAAACCTCGCTGATTCAACAACTGACCCGGCGTAGAAACTTCTCTCAAAGTCGCGAACTTTCACCCAAAAACTGTTCCCAACGGAACGTTCAGGTATCACGACTCCTCCAACATGCGATTCGCTCTCCACAAGATCAATGCACTCGCTTACTACATTAGGAGTAAGTTCCATATCCGAATCAACAAAAACCAAATATTCCCCAAATGAATGTCTAACTCCTTCATTCTTAGCTGCAGCCCTACCCACCTTAGGATTTTTAATTATCTTACATCCATACCTCTCAGCGATTCCAATTGTAGAATCAGTCGACTCATCATCAACAACAATTATTTCCAACCTCTCATACGTTTGTCTTTTCAGAGAACTGAGACATTTTTCTAGAAACCTCTCGGAGTTAAATGTTGGAATGATTACTGAAACTAAAGGCTGTCTTGCACTCAACTTTTGCACTTAAATCCCCGCTAAACGGCTCTAACAACCTTCATAAACTCATCTGCCACCTCATCCCAACTAAAACTTCTAGAATACTCTAAAGCCTTTTCTGAAAGCCGAACCCTCAAGGCGTCATTCGTCAAAACATGAATAATCGCTTCAGCTAAAACCCCCACATCACTAGACTTAACAAGAAGCCCTGTTTCACCATCTATTATGGCATTCCTCAATCCAGCCACATCGTAGGCAACGCATGGCACACCTAAAGCATTTGCTTCAATCACGTTTAACCCAAAACCCTCTCTAACACTTGGATTAACTAAAACCCAAGCTTTCTTAATCAAGTTTCTCCTCGCCTTATTCGAAACTGCCCCAAAAAACCTAACTCCTTCACAAGCATTTTCCATCAACTTCTTCTTGAAATAACCGTCACCAATCATCCATAGTTCCGCTTCTGGAATTTTTCCTTTAACGATCTTGAATGCTTCAACAGCGTGGTCAGGTCTCTTGGCTTTCTTTAACCTGCCTGCAAAAACTATCACGGGATACTTCTCTTTCTCACCCAATTTTTTTAAAGGCATAAAATTCAATCCTTCACCAACCACAAAAACCGTTTCAAACCCCAAATCAACCAGATCCTTCCTAGTGCTCTCTGAAACTGTCACCGTTGCAGTTTTCTTGTAATTGTTTAACCATCTCTCCTCAAGAAAATAATATCCCAAATAGTTTATCGGAAACCGAGTCTCATAAAGCCAATATTCCCTAGCTAACTGATGTATCAAAGCAATGATTTTTTCACCGTTTTTTACAAACTTTGGTGTTAAGAAAGGCATGGTGTTAATTTCATCAATAACAACATCGTATCCCTCCCGTGAAAAACGCCTATTGTACAATTTTTTAGCCTTCCAGTAAACCGAATACTTTCCGCCTTCCCTAACAATTCTAACCTTATCAACAACCTCTTCATCACGACTACCTTTAAACTTGGAAGTGAAGAGCGTGACATCATGCCCAGCTTCTGCCCACCTCTTCAAAACTTCACGAGTGAAAACCTCAGCTCCACCTATCTCGGGATTCACCCAGCAACGCCAATTAAACACTAAAACCTTAAACCTTTCCACCTTTCTCACGTTTTCTCTGAATACAAAACCTAATTCGATTACACACAATATATAGTTTTAACCGCGCTGATAATATTTCATAATTCTCAATTTGTAAGCAACTCTGAAAAGATCAAAAGCCATTCTCAAAATCTCCTTTAAACCGATAACACTTTCCACATGAACATCAACAGGCAAACTGGTAATCCTAAATCCACAATGGTTACACGCAGCCATCAATTCCAAATCATAAGCGTATCGCTCAACAACAAGCTTGGAAATCATCCTGTCCAAAACGCTCCTTCTAAAAGCCTTTAACCCCGTCTGTGTATCTTTCAATTTTATTCCAGTAAACAGCCTAGACAAGACGTTAAAACCAAAACTCAAAACCTTCCGCTTTAGCGCCATTGAGGCATGTGATTCAGAATGCCATTTCGAAGCAACAGCTATATCACTGTTTTTTAATGCTTCAACATAACGAGGAATATGTGCCGGATCAACATCCAAATCACTGTCCATAACAACAATAAAATCGCCTCTCGCTTGCTCAAAACCAGCCTTAACAGCATTTCCCTTCCCCACATTTTTTTGATAACTCAAAACCTTC
>DAOVFL010000026.1 GCA_030672945.1 Candidatus Bathyarchaeota archaeon
TCCGACTTTTTGGGCTCCATAATGAAACCCCAGTCCACCAGTAAAGAGACCATATCCATATGCGTTCTGAACAATGTCACCTTTCCTTGTCCCAGCAGAAGCATATATTCTCGCCATGACGTTTGACCAGACTTCCAGATCCCTCTTAGTGTATGCGCATGTTGTTGGGTGCCCTGTCGTCCCAGAACTTGCATGCAACTCCAAAACTTTGCTTATGTCTGCGGCTAGCATTCCAAAAGGATAAGACCTCCGAAGGTCCTCCTTGGTTGTGAAAGGTATTTTCTTGAGATCGTCCAATGTTTTTATGTCGTCTGGAGTTATGCACGCCTCTTTAAACTTTTGTTTGTAGAAAGGTATCCGTTCGTAACAGTAACGAACGATTTGTCTGAGCCTTTCCTCCTGCAACTCGCCAAGTTTTTCCCTAGGCATACTCTCATACTGAGGCTCGAAAATCCATCCATCTCCTCGACGTTTCATGAAAGACACCGCAAACACATATTTTTAGAGTTTGAATAAAAAGGTTGTGAGCAAGATCAACAAGAAAAACGTTAGAATATTGACCTTTGACTTCTTTATTTTGGAAATAGCTTTTCAAGTTTTTCTTTTGAAAGAGGTTTGGTGGTTAAGCTTACAAGGACGTAGATTAAGGCTGAGCCGAACATCAGCAGCAAAGCCCAATAACCCCAATGATACAAGCCAACAATTTTCCCGTACGCCTTAGGATGAAGTAGCGTCACAACCAGTCCATAGATTATAGTAGCGATGGCTCCCCATTTCGTTGCCCTCTTCCAGTACATGGAAACACCCACAACAAAAAAGAATATGCCAGCTTGAGCAACGGCTGAGCCAGCCATGAACTCTGAAAGAATAGGTGGCGGTGAAGTAAAAGTCCAGTATAATGGTATGGCAATAAATGGTATGAGCATGAGTTTTGTTAGCCACAACATTTTTTTGGGAGAAGCTTCTGGATAAGCATTGTGAATAAAGTCTCTTGTAATGTTTGTTGCCATTATCATAACCATCCCTGCTATCGTTGCTACTGATGCTGCAAAAACGCTTGCAGCAAACAAGGATACAAGTGGGACACCTCCGGCACTTATGCTTGCGTAGACTGGTGCTGAATCTCCATACATAGGGTAATATTCACTGGTCATGAAGATATTGCCCCATTTAGTTCTGGCAGCAAACCCTGCTAAACCAATCCAAAGAGGTGTCAAACCTCCCACAATAAGTATTAACAGCATAATCCAATACTCTCGCTTAGTGATTTTTCGGGTACCTAGGAAACGAGATATATTATGTGGAAAACCTGTTGCCATGAGTAGAAACATGAACATCGCTGCTATGACACCGACATAGTCTACACCAGGAAAAGCCAAGCCTTCTGGTGGAGGAAGAGGTAAGGTGTAGCTGTCTAAGGGTATCCCTGTTTGTGTACCATTCGGAGCAGTAAACGTTTGCGTTTCTATGACTCTTGAGATTTCTCCTAGGCCACCTGCCCAGATAAGGGTTGTTATACCCAGTGTCCAGCCAACGATTGTTAATACAATGCCTTGGAAACATGAAACCCATTGTGTACCTGTATATCCACCCACAATCAAGTATAATAGCACCAGAACCGCAGTCACCAACAGGCTTCCATAAAAGGGTGTGCCTGTTGTAATCTTCCAGACCGTTGCCATAGCCTTGTACTGACCCACAGAGTAGACTATAAGAAGAATTATCATGGCAAAGCCAGCTAACGCTTGCACCGTTCTACTTTCAAACCTTACCCTCAGCATCTCTGGTACTGTTCGAGCTCCCAACGCCACGTACCTTCGCATTCTATAACCAATAACCAAACACAAGGATGTCCCTGCAACACATGTTGTTCCAATAAGCCAGCTACCTGACCAGCCATAGGCATATCCCAAACCAGCATTCCCAAAGATCGCCCAGCCACTCAAGTATGATGCAACCAAAGCGAAACCCGTGACAAGAGGCCCTATATCTCTGCGGCCTACAAGCCATTCACCGAAGCTTTTCGCCTTCTTCCTCATGAAAAAGCCTAAAAGAATACTTATGGTTAGGAATGCAGCTATAGCTACAACAACACCAACCATCACTTCTGGTCCTACTTCAGGTACGGGAGTACCCATCTCAATCTTCCTCCCAATAATAACGAGTCCTTATGAAAACAGCTAGTACCGCAAAAACTATCGCAAGTAGGGCATGACCCCAATAAGCGAACCATCCACCAAACAAGTAAGCTATAACTGGAACTAAAATAACGCATAAAGCCATTATAGATAATAAACAGTAGATTTTGCTCATAGCATCTCCTCAGCTTTCAAAGTCATATTTTAACTACTTAATGCTTTAAAAGAATAACCCTCGTTTCGCTTGATTTTTATAAGCTCAATGCGAACATTGAGGTTTCATTAAGCACGGATGGACACTTCTTTTTTATTATAGATCTTGGTGGCTTGCTTATTCCTCCATTTCAAATGGAGAATATGATTTTCTTAAGGCGAAAATCTAATAATGCTTACTGAGGTACATTTCACGATCATATTAGGAGGAGGAATATTTGGAAATCAGGAAAATAGCAGTTTTAGGCGCTGGCTTGATGGGTCACGGTATATGCCAAGTTGCAGCTCAAAACGGTGGATACGAGGTTAACCTTAGGGACGTAGAGCAACGTTTCTTAGACAATGGAATGGCGATGATTAAAGGAAGCTTGCAGAAGTTTCAAAGTAAAGGTAAATTGACGGAGGAACAAGTCGCTGGAATTTTGAATAGAATTCATCCAGTACTAGATTTGAAAAAGGCAGTTTCAGAGGCTGACCTTATAATTGAGGCTATACCAGAAAATGTTGAATTAAAAAACGCTACATTTAAAGAGGTTGACAAGTCTGCGCCGTCCCACACGATTATCGCTTCGAACACTTCTTCAATTAGCATAACAGAATTGGGTTCAGCAACCAACCGTTCAGAAAAAGTCTGTGGAATGCACTTCTTTAATCCGCCGCAGCTGATGAAGCTCGTTGAAGTCATTAAGGGTGCGAAAACCTCCGAAGAAACCATAAAAACAGTCTTAGATGTAGCACATATAATGGGTAAGGAAACGGTTCTGGTGAAAAAGGATTGTCCAGGCTTTATTGTGAACCGCATATTGATTCCAGCCTTGAATGAGGCAGCAGCTTTGCATTGGGAGGGTATTGCAGACAGGGACGACATAGATAAAGCCATAAAGCTTGGATTGAACTGGCCTATGGGTCCTCTTATGCTTACAGACTACATTGGATCAGACACAGTACTGGCGATTACAGATGTTCTTACGAAGGGAATAGACCCGAAGTTTCATCCAACTCCAGGATTGAAACAGATGGTTAAGGCTAAGCTCTTAGGAAGGAAAACTGGGAAAGGCTATTATGACTGGACAAAAAAATAAAGGTGATTTGTAAATGCAGTTTAAGTATATAATATATGAAAAAAGTGAGGGAATTGCTACAATCATTCTGAATCGTCCAGAAGCATTAAATGCCTTCAGCAAAGAAGTTGTAAATGAAGTTTTACAGGCCTTAGAAGACATTACAGCTGATGAAAACGTGCGAGTTACCATATTGACTGGAGCCGGTGAAAAGGCGTTTTCTGCTGGTGCAGACATAAAAGCCATGAAAGGTTTTAACGCCTTAAAAGCGAGAAAACTCTCGCTTATGGGAGAAAAACTTTGCAGTGCCATAGGAAACTTGGAGAAACCTGTAATAGCCGCAATAAACGGTTATGCCTTAGGTGGCGGCTTAGAAGTTGCCATGGCTTGTGATCTACGCATAGCTTCAGAAAAAGCTCGTATGGGACAAACAGAAATTAACATCGGCCTAATCCCAGGGTGGGGTGGAACCCAAAGACTTACACGTTTAATAGGAAGAACAAAAGCGAAAGAGCTTATTTTCACCGGAAAAATCATTGATGCGAAAACAGCTGAACAGCTAGGCATAGTAAACATGGTTTTTCCAGCAGAAGAGTTCAGAGAAAAAGTAAGAGAATTTGCCAAGAAACTAGCATCTAAGGCTCCAATAGCTCTTAAAATAGCCAAGGCATTGATTAATAAAGGTGCCGACATAAGTTTAGAGTCTGCAATAGCCTTGGAACGCGAAGGCTTCGGTATCGTGGGATCAACAGAAGATTTGCAGGAAGGCGTTTCAGCCTTTACAGAAAAGAGAAAGCCAACATTTAAAGGTAGATAGAGAACCTGTCTGTCAACTTCCTTGTTTTCTTTCAATCTTTTTTAAAGTACATTAAAAGGGCGACTCATTGTTAATTCTAATGTAACTCTTATTTTTCTAGTAATCTTTACCAAAAGTTATATGTGAAAGCATAAGATTATGAGAGTTTCTCAATAAATAGGAGAGAAACCTATTGCCTAATTCACGTGTGTTACTACAAGATGCGCCTGGGAAGCGTGTACTCTTACTGGGCAATGAAGCCATTGCCAGAGGAGTTTTAGAGATCGGCATAGGTGTAGTTACAACCTACCCAGGAACGCCAGCATCAGAAATAGGAGACTCTATTTCAGCAATCGCTGCTGAAGCAGGTTTGTACATGGAGTATTCCACGAACGAAATTGTTGCCGTTGAAGTTGCAGCCGGAGCTGCAAACTCTGGCGTCAGATCATTAACAGCTATGAAGCATGTAGGGTTTAACGTGGCTGCAGATGCAGTTATGACACTCGCTTACATAGGCGTAAAAGGCGGTTATGTCATAGTCACCGCAGGCGACCCTGAATGTTATAGTTCACAAAATGAGCAGGACAACAGGTTCTACGCTCTACTCTCAAATCTTCCATTTCTAGAACCATCTGATCCTCAAGAAGCCAAAGAAATGACTATCTCAGCCATTGAAATCTCTGAAGAACTTGAACTGCCAGTTCTTCTTAGACCAACAACACGGGTAAGTCACACTCGCGGACCGGTAATCTACGGTAGGCTAACAAAGCCGAACTTGAAAGGTGAGTTCGTTAGAGATGTAAGACGCATGGTTATGGTTCCATCCAATGCTAGACCTATGCACGTGAGGCTTCTAGAGAAGTTGGAAAGAGCTAGGGAAATCAGTGAAGCATCCCCATATAACAGGGTTGTCCGTGAAGGAACCGGTGAGCTGGGTATAATCTCTTCAAGCTCAGCGTATAATTATGCTGTTGAAGCTGCAGACCTGATCGGTTTGGATGTTGGCATCCTCAAGCTTGGCATGACCCACCCGCTTCCAGAGAAGATGACCGGTGAATTTCTGAAGAAGCATGAAAAGATAGTCATTGTGGAAGAGCTTGAACCTTACTTGGAAATTCAAGTTAAAGCCATAGCTAAGGAATATGCTCCAAACGTGGAAATCTACGGGAAAACAGGTAGGCTTTATTTTCCTAGGAAAGGTGAACTTTCTACACGCACAGTTATAGCTGGATTAGCAGAAATAACTGGTAAGGAATCACCAATCAATTTCAAGAAAATTGATGAGGTATTCAGTGAAATATTGAAAGATTTGCCTTCTAGACCGCCAGTACTCTGCGCTGGATGTCCTCATCGAGCCTCATTCTACGTCATTAGGAAGGTTACAGGTGAAAACGTAATTTACACAACGGACATAGGTTGCTACGCTTTAGGAATCGCTCCTCCATTAAATGTTGGCGATATACTCGTATGTATGGGAGCAAGCATAGGTACAGCTCAAGGAATAAGTAAAGTAACAAGTAAAGATACCATCGCGATATTAGGGGATTCAACATTCTTCCACGCGGCAATTCCAGGACTTGTGAACGCAATCTACAACAATCATAAGGTCACTCTAATTGTCCTAGACAATCTTACAACAGCGATGACTGGAAGTCAACCTCATCCTGGAACAGGTGTAACTGGCATGCGCGGTTCTTCAGAAAGAATCCTCATTGAAAAGGTGGCTGAGGGCTGTGGAGTAAAATACGTTAAAGTCGTTGACCCTTTCGATATTAAAGAAGCAGCAACAATTCTGAAAGAGGCTCTTCAACACCCTGGGCCTTCTGTTATAGTCTTTAGGTCTCCATGCGCATTGATGGTTGCACGAGAGAAAAGACGTAAGGGTGCAAAAACCGTGCCCTGCGAAATCACTGAGAAATGCACAAACTGCATGGCTTGCATTAAGTTGTTAGGCTGTCCTGCTTTAATTCTTGAAGATAAAAAAGTCACTATAGATGAAGCATTATGCATGTCATGTGGATTATGTGTTTCAGTCTGCCCTTACAACGCTATCGAATGTAAAGGAAATAGTTAAGGAGATTATGAAATGAAGGAGTTTAACATTGTCATAGCTGGTGTTGGAGGACAAGGCATACTTTTGGCAGCTGAAATTCTAGGTACAGCGGCTCTTAAAGAAGGATTAAATGTTCGAGTCAGTGAAATTCATGGAATGGCTCAGCGTGGAGGATCTGTAATATCAAACATACGAATGGGTGAAAAGGTTTTTGCACCAACAGTTTTAGAAGGAACAGCAGACGTCCTCTTAGGTTTTGAGCCAATTGAAACCCTGCGGAATTTAAAGTTCACATCAGAGAACACGTTTGTACTAATGAATAATGAACCAGTTCTTCCGCCAGGATGGGCAACGAAGATGATTAGCTTTCCAAGCGTAGAAGAAATAATTGTGAAAATTAGTGGCTTTACAAAAAATGTTGTTGTTATGAAAGCAGCAAAGTTAGCTGAGGAAGCTGGAAGTATCCTAACTAGGAACGTTGTTTTAATAGGTGGTTTAGCGGCTACAGGAAGAGTCCCGACTGAGATTGGGAGCTTAAAGGAAGCTACATGTGAGCTTGTTCCAGCAAAGTATAAGAAGATGAATATGCGAGCATTTAAGCTTGGTTATGAACATGTTCAGAAGAACGTTAAACCTATGGTTTTTTAACCGTGGGATTCTTCTTTTCGTAGTTTAATATGGCTGCCAGTAAGTTCTTGAATATTTTCATGTCGGAAACATTCACTATCGGAACTTGAAGACTTTTTTCAACCTCATATATCTTCTCATATTTAGGAAACTTTGCATAGCAAACATGGCTTATTGGGAATTCCTTATTTTTAATTTCATATTCGATAGATTTCTCATAGACTTCCATACATAATATGTAACCATTCACCCAGTAAAGCCTGTTCACTCCATATGTTGCGGCGCACCACGCTAGATCTCCAACGGAACGTTTATCCAAACCTAGGACGCTGATTTTCTTTGTGGGAGCGATTTTAACATCCAAGTTTTTCACCCTTTGAAAGGATTCGTTAACACTTCTTTAGCCTTATGGCTTATTTTAGGTCCAAGTCCATGCACAGTTTTAGCCCACTCATCAACATTCATTAGGGCATTTAATGGAGTTTGATAGGACTTGAGGATAGCAGTAGCTTTTTCTCTCCCGATGTTCGGTAGACTCGCTACAAGAAATATTTGGGCGTCAGATGTGGTTTCGCACTTCTTAATCGGATGCACTATTGGAGCTCTATTTTCCACTATTTGCTCTTGACGTGCAGCTACGTGAAGGAAGTCTATGGTTTCCTTGTATGATGTTGTGTTTATCATGGCTATTCCATTTTTTGCTAAGTAGAACATTGCTCCCCAAACAGATGACGGTTTAATTCTGCTAAATTTGTAAATTATCGGCAGATAACCTTCCAAGAGAATTAACGCTTTCGGATAGGCTTCTTTCAGTTTAAGAAGCTGCTCAAACAGATGACGGTGTGTAAGTGTATAGACGAAGTCTTGAACGGTTTTTCTTTCCACTGCACACACATCAGACAATATGTAGTCACCTTTCTGTAACACTTTAATTTCTACAGTAGCGCCTTTTTCCCTAAGTCCTTTAACGATTTTTGCAGCAGTATTTGCCTCACGACTGTCGACGATAATTGTTGGCTTCAGCTCATCACCCTTCTTTTCCTTTAAATATGGAACTAACGTTTCCGTTCCAAACATTTCCTCAACTCTTTCATCATTCAGCGTAACACTCAGAAGATATCCACTATTTTATAATAAAGCATCCATGATATATGGGCATTAGAAAACGTTGATAAAGATAAAAAGGATGGAGTGAAGACTATTATCCCTTTGTCGTTATTTCCTTTACGACACCAGCAGCTACTGTTGTACCCATGTCCCGGATTGCAAATCTGCCGAGTTCTGGAAACTCCGTGTACGGTTCAATCGCTATTGGCTGTAATGGTTCCACTTTTACTATAGCGGCGTCTCCTGTTTTCAGGAAATCTGGATTCTCCTCTACAACCTGTCCTGAACGTGGATCAATTTTCTTCAGTAGTTCGGTAAATCTGCATGCTACTTGTCCTGTGTGGTAGTGGAAGACCGGTGTGTACCCTGCAGCTATTGCAGTTGGATGATAAATTACGATTATTTGTCCTATGAATTCTTTGGCAACTGTTGGCGGGTTTGAAAGGTGTCCGCAAACATCCCCACGATGTATGTCTGTTTTTCCTATGCCTCTGACGTTGAATCCTATGTTGTCACCTGGTTCAGCTTTTGGAATTTCTGTATGGTGCATCTCTAATGATTTAACTTCACCCTTCTTGTTAGCTGGCATAAATATGACTTCGTCTCCTTGTTTTAGTACTCCCGTTTCAACTCTGCCTACTGGAACTGTACCTACGCCTGTGATTGTGTAGATGTCTTGAACTGGAATACGTAAAGGCTTACCTGTAGGTTTAGAAGGTTCTACAAAATTGTCCAGGGCGTCAATAAGTGCAGGCCCCTTGTACCATGACAATTTATCGCTTTTCTTAACTAGGTTATCACCAGTCCATCCGGAAGTAGGAACAAATTGGACTCTTTCAACTTTGAAGCCTACCATCTTAAGCATTCTGTCAACTTCACTCTTAACCTCGTTAAATCTTTCTTCACCCCAGTTAACTGTTGCATCATCCATTTTATTGACTGCCACAACTAGCTGGTTCACGCCTAAAGTAAAAGCCAAGAACGCATGCTCTCTTGTCTGACCTCCTGCGCCTATGCCAGCCTCAAATTCGCCTCTTTTAGCTGAAACGAAGAGTATAGCACCGTCTGCTTGGCTTGCTCCAGTAATCATGTTTTTAACGAAGTCTCTGTGTCCAGGTGCATCTATGACTGTGAAGTAGTATTTTTTAGTTTCAAACCTTAAGAATCGAAGGTCAATTGTTAAACCTCTTTCTCGCTCCTCTTTAAGGTTGTCCAGAACCCATGCGAATTTGAAGGTTTCCTTTCCGAGTTTGCTGGCTTCTTCCTCAAAAGATTTTATCGTTCTTTCGTCGATAGCCCCTCCTAAATATAGCATGTGACCTGTTGTTGTTGATTTCCCGTGATCTACATGCCCCATTATTACTAGGTTTAAATGCGGTTTTGTGGTTTTACTCATTTTTTCTTCTCCTTGCTTTTTACAAGTTGTCTAGATTTTAATGAATTCGTTTACACAACTGTTCATTCAATTATTTTAAGTTTATGATGGACACAGCTTTGTAATTCGAACTAAGTTCAAGCCTTTGGAAACAAATATTAATGTTGGCTTTTGGAA
>DAOVFL010000113.1 GCA_030672945.1 Candidatus Bathyarchaeota archaeon
TTCTTAGATTCTTTGCGTTAAAGCTCGCCGACACGGTTACAGCTGTAAGCTCATCCACAAGGAAACTAGCCGTAGACGCAGGAGCCTCTAAAGAAAAAACAATAACAATTTACAATGCCGCGGATGAAAACATGTTCAAACCGAGAAGTAAAAAGTATGCAAGAAGAAAACTAGGACTAGACTTAGATCTAAAATTGGTGTTGTTTGTAGGAAATTTGATACCGCGAAAAGGTGTTAAATACCTAGTTAACACATGGCAATCAATTGTCAAGAACACTCCAGAATCCTTGTTGATAATCATAGGAGATGGACTTGAACGGAAAACACTAGAAAACCTAACGAGAAAACTTGACCTTACTGGCAAAGTTAAATTTTTAGGTAGAATCTCGAAAAACCTATTATCTTTATACTATAATGCAGCTGATGTCTTCGTTTTACCATCCTTACATGAGGGACAGGCAATTGCGTTGCTTGAGGCTATGGCTTCAGCTGTTCCAATAATCGCTACAAATGTAGCAGGCAACCGTGAAACCGTTGTCAACGAAGTTAACGGTTACTTGGTTAGGCCAAAAAACCCTTGTGAACTCTCAGAAAAAATTGAAAGTATCTTGCAGAACAAACATTTGATGAAAAGCTTTAGCCAAAACAGCCTTAAAATATACAGAGAACGCTTCTCTGAAGAGAAACAAATCGCAATATTCAAAGAAATATATTCACAATTAACCAAAAACAAGAAAATGCGGAACAAACTTTTATGATGTTTGATTTATATGCGCAGAAAAATAAAGAATACGTTCTCTAAAATAGCGAACATTACGCAGGAAAGCTTGAGTCAGCTAACTAGGAAAAACTGGCTCTTCAACGAAATTGTCCAGAATTATGAACAATACCATTCGGAATCCAAGATATCTCCGTTAACATTGTTAAGAGCTGAATTAATAAAAGACTGGATAAAACCAAATTCAACTGTTCTAGACATCGGTTGCGGAGAAGGTTTCATGATGGACTTTCTTTCAAAAACCAAAAAATGTGAAGTCACAGGAATCGACATTTCTCAAAAAGGTATCCAAAAGGCCGAATTAAAAGGATTCAAAGCTTACGCTAAAGACATAGATCAAGGCTTAAACCTTGCGAATGATGAAAACTATGACTATATACTCTTCATTGAAGTTCTTGAGCATCTGAAGTATCCGCACAATGTCCTAAGAGAAGCTTGTCATCACGTGAACACCGGCGTAATAGTTACCATACCTAATTCAGGATACTTAAAGTGGCGTTTACACGTTCTTAGAGGATATTTTCTGAGGCAAACTTTCACTCACCTGCACTTTTGGAGCATAAACGACTTCAACATTTTTCTCAGACAAATCGGACTCACCCCGCTGGATCTTAAAACCGACTTGGAAGAAACATTTGTAAAGCCACTCCGAAATTTGCTAGCTTACCAACAATGCTGGTTAATAGCCCCAAAAAGATAAAAAACAAATCATCAAACAGTGGCGAAGACTAGTCAAAGAAGTGTTATGAACATCTTCTATTGCGATTACTCAATATCGCTGAAAAATCTGCAGGCATGCAAACTAAAACAGCGGAATCCCTCAACATCCTAGCCGTTTTCGTCTATGAACAATGCCTTCCAAGGTCAAAAGAGTTTTCTGTGTCTTTCATCGCTTTCTCAACGTTTTCGGCAACACACCAGTACCTGAAGTAAACACAAATACGGAATAGAAAAAATGGTATGCTTTATAACTTTAAAAAAAAGTGAGATTGTGTTTTCATCGGTAACGCGCTTAGAAAGCACTGTCAACCGTATGTTGAATATCCATTGTTCAGAACATCGCACATGTCCTTGCTGAATTCTAGATTGCTCAAGTTCTTTATGTTGTCACATGAAGTGTCAATTACTTCTCCTAGTGTAAGCGGATAGTCTGACGAGGTAAACGAAGGATATTTCCAATGCAGCTGTGTGTAAAGAAACATACCAACAATATCACTTTCAAAAGCTCTTTCAGATGCAACATTGAGCAACAAAGCGTAAAACTGAACCTTTGCCTTAGCAAGCATCGAAGACGAACGATATTTCAAGTTAAACAGTTGATAAGCATCATCCAGCGTTAATACACCTCCAAAAACGTCTGAGCATCTTGTTCTCGCAAAGTCAACATAGGATTCCATCTCGCTTTCTGTGACTTGAGCCCGGCCTCTCTGATCTCCCAAGAGCTTGGCAAGATTAGTCTTCCAGAACCCTATCGTCCTAGCACATCGACATACACATGACAGCTTATCCACGAAAATTCCAGAAAGCAAAGCATTAATGGATTCAGGCCCTCTCATAACCTCAACGACAATTGTTGTAGGTCCACATACCACAAACTGCAGATACATGCCTTCATCAAATTCTACGCCATCCATAACAGCAGAGGCTAACACGTCACCTGATTCGTTCGTTATATAGATTGTCTGATTTACGCGTGACCCTTCCATGTCATAAGCATACAGCGACAACATGAAAACACCGCTTGGAAATTCCATTGTTATGTTGAAGTATCCCTCTGAAGTCATATCACAAACGTTATCGCGTTCACCACCATCATCCCAGCATGTCAGCCGTGTTCCGGGTCCACCTCCTTCAGTGTGCCTTGTGAAGTTTGCAGCCCTAATGTCGGTAGAGTTAAAGCTATCCCAAGCCCATTCAAACACAGGATACTGTAT
>DAOVFL010000006.1 GCA_030672945.1 Candidatus Bathyarchaeota archaeon
GCAAGGGCGGAATAGGTAGCCCAGTCTCCTTTCTGAGGAAAACCAAAACTTGTTGGGCACAACAAAACTCCTGTAGATACTGTCAAGATTATAAAAAAAAATGCAGAATCATCCTCAGCTTTTGCTCCTCCCAACTAATCTTAATCTCTCTGCTTTCCTTGTTTCTTCTTCAATAACTTTTCATATTCTTTTACAGATTCCTCAACATTCCATTTGAATGAACATACCTCTGGACTTGAACCGAGTGGGTGTGAAGCACTCAAGTACTTCAATCCGTGAAGCTGACAAAAAATCTTTGCTCTCCTTTCCTCTAATAGAATCAGATAAATTGAAAGAATTAAAGGCAAGATCAGAATTGTCAAGGGATGCACGCAAAATATTAGCCAGATCTGGAAGTAGAAGTAAATACCGTATATCACTGGAAACCAAAACCAAAAGCTAGTTAAACAAGCCTTCATAATAACCAAAATTTCTGTGAAGGATTCTTTGAAACTCTCTGATCTCTTCAAAGCATCATCGAATACAACCAAATTGATTCTTCCATATTTAACCTTTGGCTACTTGAAAACGAAAACCAAACTATTATGGTTGTCTTCATATTCCTCGTACAACATTCTTCACCCTTCCATTCTTGGCAAGCATCAACAAGAGCAATTATGAAGAAGGGCGCAAGGGGTTTAAGAAAGTTCACATAAAAGATTATATGCCAAGGATCATCGGTAATAACTGCAATGATAATCAAGAAGATTCTATGCGTGTTTTTGTACGCTGTCTCGATTCTGTTCCTTGTAATCAACACGTTACCTTTAGAAATATCTGCGCAACAATCCTCAAAAGTTCACAATTTGAATAAAGATGAAGACTACACAACAATACAACAAGCCATCAATGCAGCAGATTTTGGGGATATCATTTACGCAAGAAATGGAATATACCCTGAAAATGTGGTTGTCAACAAGACTGTGTCACTCATAGGGGAAAATAAATTTAACACTATAATTGATGGAGAAGGTAGTGGGAATGTAATTTTTGTATCTGCAGACAATGTTACCGTGGCAGGCTTTACTATACAAAACAGCGGGTCAATTCTTGCAGTAGGAGGTGTATACATGGATCATTCAGTAGGTAATAAAATAATTGGCAATATATTAAGGAATAATGAATACGGCGTGTACCTTTCTTATTCAAGTCAAAACCTCATTGTGAATAACACTGTTTCTAACAATTTTTATGGAATAGGTTCAACTTCTTCTGAGAACAACACAATTTCCCAAAACGATTTCTTGCGCAACAATCATGGAATTTGGCTTTCCTATTCCGTGAGCAATACTATCTGTGGAAACAATGTTTCATCTAATCTCGTTGAGGGAGTATTGCTTTCTGCTTGCACTAATAATATTTTTTCAGAGAACAGAGTCATAAACAACATTAATGGTTTCCATATCATATCTTCCACCCATAACGATTTCTTTGGTAACAATGTTTCAATGAATCAACAAGCATTTTTCCTCAGCGCCTCCAGCTTCAACACTTTTTCAAGAAACAATGTTTCCTTAAATAACTATTGCGCTGTACTAGGCGCTTCCCGTAACAATCTATTTTCAAGTAATTACATTATGAACAACATAAACAGCTTCCGTATAGTGACTTCTCACAATAACACCATCTTCCATAACAATTTCATAAATACTCTGTCAAACACAACTCAACAACCATATATTACCGAGTCAGAAAATTTCTGGGACAATGAGATTGAAGGAAACTATTGGAGTGAGTTTAATGGATCTGATGAAAATGAAGATGGAATTAGTGATACATCATACCTTATTAATGAAGGAAACGAAGACAACTATCCTCTGATGGGACCCTTAACTCGGTTCCGCATTGCAGTAGGCATCCAATCTTATACCATCAATGTCCTTTGTAACTCCACAATTTCTGATTTCAAGCATCTACGTTATCCGGCTACCCGAACCAACTCGCTCAGTTTTCAAGTAAGTGGAAAAGCTAACAATATTTTCTGTCGTATTTGCATTTCCCACTCGTTAATTGAGCCTCCTTACAAAGTTACTGCAAATAATAATACGTCTTTACGTAGTCGAATTGTTCACAGTAACGGCACGAATTCTTGGTTGTATCTCACATGTTACTGTCCAGAATTCGAAACAACGATTATTAGTATATCCTCGTTGGAACAACCACTGTGGTATCAATTATGGTTCTGGGCAGTGGTTGGACTAATATTAGTGGTAATATTTCTCTCTGTCATTGTCATCAAGTATCGTAGGACCCTTAGTAAACAAAAGAAACTCATCGAGACTTATGAAGTCGAACTGCAAAAGAAATCTAAAAAACATCTAGAGACTGCACGAGCTTTGTTCAAAACCGACGTGAAGACAAGAAAATCAAAGATTAAGATATTCGAAAAGAAATACAATCTAAAAATACGGCCACGAGATAATTTCGAAAAAATAATTAGGGCTGTCAAGCTCAAAAGAGATCGAAAAAAGGAAGACTTCGACTAAGTTTTTCTTTAACCTTTATGTTAAGTATAGCTAACGTTTTTAGTCTTGAATGTAAAGATTTTTCGAGCTTACATGAAGTCTATAACTTTCGCCGTTTCGAAAGGGGGCGTAGGCAAATCACTTATGACAGCAAACGTTGGTGCTGCCTTGGCTGAGGAAGGGAAAAGAGTGATTTTATTGGAGGGAGATCCGAACCACCCTCTGCAAAAAATTTTGGATGTCAGTTTGACACCTAGGGATTTGAAGCTCGATGACGTTGTAAAAGGCGACCTTGAAATAGACAAGGCAATCTACTCTACAAAACTTGGCAATTTATCTTTGATTCCTTCAGGAATTTCCCTTCAAGGCTACATTGAAATAGATCCGGTTGGCTTTGCAAAAAAACTTTCTAACCTAACAGCTGATTTTCTGTTCATAGATGTTCCATTTCCCTTAGGAACAGCGGCGTTCTTATCCTTAGGAATATGTGAATATTTCATCATTCTTCTGACAGAAGATGAGTTTGTTCTATGTGTAGAATCTGCCATAGATACTATTCGTGTAGGCAAATATCTCCTTCAGTGTATACCGATTGGTTTCGTACTGAACAGAATTAAAGCGCCCGAGAGATTCAATACGGAATTTATTAAAGATCTTGAAAATCTTCTCGAAATCCCTTGTATAGCACAAATAAGAGATGATCCTAAAGTGTCAAAATCTTATGGGGCAATAAAATCTCATGGTGCCTTTTTAGCGTATAAGGAGTTTCAAGGAAGTGAATTTTCAAAGGGTGTTTTTACAGTAGCATCACACATTTTAGGCAAACTTCCACCTTCTGAAAAAAAAGATGCAATAGGCTTGATTCGAAAAGTAGTTAGAGCGTAAAAACACGTAGTAACAGACTATTTCTCTTTTAAGAGTTTTATCATCATTCTCCAAAGCTTTATTTTTTTCTTCTCATCTTCCGTCAGACAACTGTTCACTCTTTCTGATTCACATAGGCTGAGTAAGGATTCAAAGTGTTTCATTTCCTTATTCACAATGTGGCTTTCCGTTCGTTGAATCCGTCGTGCTGCTTTTGCGGTTTCGTTGAATATAACTCCTGCATTGAGTAGACTCCGTATGTTTCCTTCAAGTTCTTGTAGAAGCTTCTCAACTCTCTCCTTTCCTTGTAACATATAGACGGTTTTTCTGGCGTCAGGTTTCTTTGCGAAAATGCCTGATTCATGCCGTATCATTCCAGCTTCTTCTAATTGCCTCATGTGTTTGAGTAATCCGGGCAGCGTCATTTTCAAATCATAGTCATTTTCCAAACGTTCAGCAATGTCTGACAAAGATCTCCATTCGCGTTGTAACAGTATTCTCATTATGCATCTTCTGACTTTACTCTTGAAAATATTCAGATGCTTCCAGAATTCAACTTCCAAGTCTCAAACGCTCAAATTTTCGATAGCACTGAGTTGATAGTTTAGCGATTTATATTAATTTTTACTTTTTGGTTAATTCTTAGTCATAGAACATTTCTCCGTAAGCTTTAATTATTCGTTGAGACATCACAAATACTGTTGAAATAAGAGAGAGAAGGAGAAAAACTACAATGAAAAAAACGAATGTTTTATCAATTGCGTTGTTAGCAGCGTTACTTATGGTATCCCTTTACACTATAGTTCCCGTCAAGTCAGAAGTCCGCGCAGATGTTGACATTCTATTCTATGGTGGTCATGAGGCGGCTTATGCAGCTCTGATTGCAGGAGAGGTTGATTTCATCCAATGGTCATTGACTTATGAACAGAAACAGGCTGTTGAGGCTAACCCTGACCTTTGTGTTGCAAAATACAGCGAAAACGGAATGATGGAGTTCGACATAAACAACAACTACACTATGCCAACATATCCTGGTGTTAAGAGCCCCACAACCGACAAACATTTCAGGCGTGCAATTTCCTGCATGACTGAAAAACAATACATCATAGATGAGATCTTAATGGGTGCTGCAGGACTGTTGAACGTGCCAATACCACTAAACTCTTTGAGTTGGTGGCCCACTTGTGCACTCCCAGGGAGTTATGAATGGGTTTTTAACCTGACTAAAGCTGAAGAACAACTACAAGCCGCTGGTTTCGTCGACACAGACAGTGATAACATCAGAAACTATCCAACAGGATGGCCAGGCGTAATACCAGATGGAAAAAACATGGACCCACTCGTGATGTACGTGAGGACGGAGGACAAAAGACTGGATGCTGGCAGATACCTTGCTGGTCAATTCGACGTTTTTGGCATTCCATACACTAAGATTGAAGCCAGTTCAGACGTTTGCTTCCCAGCTGTAATGCACGCTCGAGACTACCACATATACACAGGCGGATGGAGCCTTGGAAGGTATCCACTGTTCCTGTTCAATGGCTTCAACAGTATCTACTACTATCCTGGCGGATCAAACTACGTGACAGGCAATAACGCGAGCAACCTGCCAAACTATCCTGACTACGACGAATTGAGTCGTTTAGTCTACTACACAGACAGTATAGGCTCGTCTCAAACAGCCGCAAAGGCAGCAGCTGAGCTAGGTTGGTGCGACTACGTCTTCAACGTTCCACTATGGAGCTACAGCAGCTACGTAGGTTGGCGCAAGGCAATGCCCGGCGTCATCAACGAGTTCGGTTACGGCTACGACAATGCGTACCAGTTCTGGAACGCCTACAATACAGCTGGCAGTACAATTAAAATGGGTACAATCGCCGCGCCTAAAGCGCTAAACCCATTATACGCCACATGGTATTATGACTATGCAGTACTGGACAGAGTGTTTCAAGGTCTACTAATGGTGAACCCCTACGATCTTGGAACCGATCAGCCAGGTGCAGCTCAAGACTGGGAAGTTAGCACGTGGGTTGACCCGAACCCAGGTCCGGATGAGCCTTCAGAGAAAACTATGGTAAGGTACTACATTAGAAAGGACTGCGGAATTGTAGCACCAGACGGCACCTACATACGCAATCTTAATGCACATGACCTTGCCTTTTCATGCTGGTACACATATTCGTTTGGCGATGGCTGGAACTGGGCTGACTATCAGGATGTTCACCACAGCGTAGTAGTTGACGACTACACAGTCGAATACTACTTCGACGATGCAAGCTACTGGTTCTACACAGCGCCGCAGTATCCAGTACTAATGAAACCCGAATTGATTGATACACTCTGTAAAGACAGCTGCTGTACTATAGATGGACCATTGCCTGCAGGAACATTTGTGAAATTAGATAATGCTAACGAGCAGATAGTACAAGTGATTAATGACACCTTGGGCATCAACTACCACATCTGCGCTGGCTACGAGGATTACGAGCACAACTGGATATGGCTCTTGGAAGACTTACCCGCAGGAACATACACAATCTGCTATTACACGCCAGACTTGGATCCGCATGGCTACTACTTGGCAGGACTAGACTGGACGGTAACATGGTACGGCTACGGCCCATTCTACCCAATCGGTATAACACCAGGCGTTGGTGGATCAGCAAGCTTCAACAAGAACCCATACTACTGGATGGGTGAATCACCTCCACCTTTAGGTGAAACTGATTGGCGATGGGTGTGGGACACTCCAGGAGGCATCCCAGGCTGGGAGAATCCTGGACGTGACAGCGGCCACTATGAAATCAGCATTTACGACGTGGTTAAAGCCACAGCGTGCTACGGACACATTGGCTACGCTACATACGATGATGCGTACTTCCCAGGCGCTGACCTAGACGCAAACGATTTGGGTACAATAGGCATCTACGACATAGTAAGCATTACAGGCAAATACGGGTTGCACTGGTGTGTACCGCCGCCATAGGTAAAACCAAAAAAATTTCCAAGCCCAGAATTTCCCCTTTTTTTATTGCAGCCAAAACTTAAATACTTCGTGAGTCGAAAAGCTTATTCGAGAGATGGAAATTGGGTTTGAGAGGGTATTTGGCAAGGAGAGTAGTTTACTCGATTATTCTGATCTTGGCAGTAATAACAGTTAACTTTTTAATATTTTCAATGTTGCCCGGCGATCCTATGGCGCAGTTTGTGGCGGGCATGAGAGGACATATAGACGAAGAAAGATATGCACAACTGAGAAAGCATTTTGGTCTTGATAGACCTTTACACGAAAGGTACCTTTCAACCCTTGGTAACATGTTAATTTTCAATTTTGGAAATGACATAATTTCTGGTGAACCTGTATTTGATGCTATGAGAACTCCGATGCTTAATACAATTCTGCTTATGGGAAGTGCTGAGATAATCTCTATCACACTTGGAATTCTCATAGGCGTAATAGCAGCCTATAAGCGAGGAGGAATTCTGGACACCACCCTTGTTACAAGTTCGTTAGTGACATATTCAGTCCCAATATTTTTTGTAGGCTGGATAGTAATCCTCGTCTTCGCCGTCCAACTTCATTGGTTCCCATCAGGACTAACTTCACCACCCGGGTGGGTTCGCAACCCACCAGTAAACGTGCTAGAATACATTGTTGGGCGACTCCGATACATTGTTCTGCCAGCGTTCACCTTGTTTCTTTTCACGGTCGGCGGATGGATTCTTTTTACGCGAGCATGCATACTTGAAACGATAAATGAAGATTATGTGCTTACAGCGAGGGCTAAAGGACTTAAAGAGAGAACGGTACTATACAAGCATGTTTTGAAGAACGCTTCTTTACCTATCATAACAAATGTTGCATTAGCCGCTGCTTTTCTCATAAGCGGTGCCATAATAACTGAAACACTCTTCTCATATAATGGAATGGGATTGCTGACTTGGCATGCGATCTATCCTACCCCAAATCTTCCCATTCTACAAGCGGTTTTCTACCTTACAGCGTTACTCGTGATTATTGCTAACTTCATAGCGGACTTGCTGTACGGTGTAATAGATCCGCGTGTAAGATATGGGTGAGAAAAATGGCGACACGAAAAGCTAGAACAGCGTTCGCAATCAAAAGATTCAAAAAGCTTGTGAAGGAAATTAGCCAAAGCAAACGAGGAACTCTTGGAGTGACTATTATCGCTTTCTTTGTTTTGCTTGCAATTTTTGCACCAGTTATCGCTCCTTATGATCCTATAAACCCATGGAAAGATCCGGGGCAATATCCTGCATACGATTCTCCACCTGGCCCTAAACTGGCTGAAAAGCTCTGTGTTCCGTCTTGGTACGAATATATTCCGTGGGTACACAAAGGATCCATAGAACTAAAAGAATCATTTATAAGCTACGTCGTTGTGATTGACGGCCAAAAATTCCCTAACGTTACGAACCTCTATTTAACCCAGAGAATAGCTAAAGCTCAAAAAATCGAAGCGTTTTTCCCAAACGGAAGCTCAAGAGAACTGGTTCCTGTTGAAGAGTGGATGCATAATCCTGCAGACCTGAGGAGAGTGACCTTGGATTGGCAGACGGCAGAAAACTTGCCAGATTCGACACGAGTTGAGGTAACATACTTAACAGGTACAGACATAACCAAAACCATGGAAGTGGTAACCGACTACAAGTTTTCCTCAAGCGAAACATTCTACAGCAAGTGGCAAAACAAAACAAGTCACCCAGAACTCTTCAATATAAAACACAACAGCCAAGAAGGGTTTGAGAGCGGCGGATGTATTGAAATAACCTATTCTGGGTCTGAATACAACGCTTCTGCCAGTGAAGTCAATACAACAGTGTTTGTGCCCTTCGGTTATGCCCACTGGGCACCCCCAAAATCCTTCGCTACACATTTTTCTGCTCGTATTGAAACAACAACGAAAACTAATGTAACCGTGACCCTATGGTTACGTGATGAAGCCTTAGGAAAATCTTTCCTGCTTTCAACTTACCCTATAACTTCCAAGGGAACATACTTTCACTACAAAGCTGTGTCAACGGGAAATGAAACCAAAGGCAATATCGGGGAATACCCAGAACGGATAATCTTTCCAAGACCCGCAAATATGTCCTTTGCTCTTAGTGTGAACTTTCCAAACAAAGAGAATGATGTAACAGTATACATTGACAATGTACAATGTATACTTTACGGCAACTCCTTCGGGCTCTTAGGAACAGACAATGGATCCCCGTTTCCTCCACGAGACATATTCTCTACATTAGTTTATGGAACAAGAGTATCGTTGGTCGTAGGTATCCTTTCCGCCCTATTTTCAACAGTCATAGGTTTATTCCTAGGACTAATTTCTGGATATGTCGGCGGTACTGTCGATGAAACTGTCATGAGATTCGCTGATTTACTTTTGGTCCTTCCAACCTTGCCCTTATTCATAGTTTTAATTGCAGTTATGAAATCAACGTATGGCTTAGTCAGCATGTGGAACATTATTATACTTTTAACATTCTTTGGCTGGATGGGTTTTAGCCGCACTGTAAGGTCAATGGTACTAAGCATCCGCGAAAGACCGTTCATTGAAGCTGCAAAAGCGGCTGGCGGAGGAAAATTCTACATAATAACAAAACACATGATTCCAAACGTTTTCCCACTAGTCTACGTTACACTTGCAACATCAGTTCCGGGTGCCATAGTTACAGAAGCTTCACTAAGCTGGTTAGGCCTTGGTGATCCCAGCATTCCATCGTGGGGAAAAGTGTTGTATGACTTCAACGTGTCTGGAATAGCGGTGACCAAGGGGCTCATAGAGTATTGGTTCTGGATCTTCCCACCTTGCCTTGCAATCGCTATATTAGCCACAGCCTTCATCCTCTTGGGATTTGCCTTAGACGAGATACTAAATCCAAGACTTAGACAGCGTCGTTAAAAGAAACAAATTCAATTTCACACGGGACTTGCTTAGCTTGGTGAACCTGCTAAATGACAAATTTTCTCAGTCAAGCAAAACCAGAATTCCCGCTCCAACTCTCTCAGGGCTTCTTTAGACCTTAGACCCTTCAAATGGAAGGAGCCGCCACCAAAATATGTGGTGAGGGCGCCGAACATGACGAGAACTTGTGAGTGTCGACCTGCGTTAAACTTAACGGTGAAATTGTTTGGTTCGCCATCAACAAAGATGTGAATGTTTTCGGCAATTTTATGGGAGCGCCTTGGCTTCACTACGACATGATAACTCGCGTTAGAACGCTTAAGAGAAACAGTGAAGCTTCTCTCTCTAAAGAACTGGCATATGAAATCCACTAAGGTCGACAACTGAATATTTCTGTCTTCCCATTGAACCTCCATGGCATTCTCGAAGATTTACTGCAACAACTGGAAAATAAATATTTTTTGTCAAAGCTTATATAAACATGATTGCTTATCTAAAAGAAAATCAAGACTGAAGATGAAAGCGTATGCCTTTGCTAGATGTACAAAACCTAACGGCTTATTACACCATCAAGAGGGGCTCCGTAAAAGCAGTTGAAAATGTCAGTTTCTCCTTGGAAGAAGGAGAAGCAATGGGGTTAGCGGGTGAGTCTGGCTGCGGTAAAACCACGGTGGCTCTGTCCCTTTTAGGAATTCTACCTGTAAACGGAAAGATAGTAAGAGGTAAAATTCTTTTGAAGGACACAGACATTACTAAGTTATCAGAAAAAGAATTAAGAGAAAAAATACGGTGGAATGCTGTATCTCTAATATTTCAAGGTGCCATGAACGCTATGAATCCCATGTATAGTGTGGAAGATCAAATTGTGGAAGCAATTAAAACCCATGACTCAAGCATAACCAAAAAAAAGGCAAAAGAACGAATTGCTAAACTGTTTGAAATGGTCGGTCTAGAACCTGAGAGAGCCCGGAACTATCCACACGAGTACAGTGGGGGAATGAGACAACGAGCGATGATTGCTATGGCACTTGCATGCAATCCCAGCATTCTAATTGCAGATGAACCTGGAACGGCTTTAGATGTTATCGTTCAAGCCCAAGTTTTGAAACTCATGACTGAGTTGAGGAAAAGACTGAATTTAGCAATGATTATGATCTCACATGATCTGTCGATCATTTCAGAAACATGCGATAAACTAGCCATAATGTACGCTGGAAAACTGGTTGAGCTAGGAGACGTATTAACAATGTTCAAGAAACCAGTACATCCATACACACAAGGGTTGATAGCAGCTTTTCCAGGAATTTATACACCAAAACAAGAAATGAAGGCGCTTCCTGGATCACCTCCAAACCTGCTGAATCCACCGAAAGGTTGCAGGTTTAATCCTCGATGTCCGTATGTAATGGACATCTGTAAGAAAAAGACTCCTGAACTCAAAGAAGTATCTAAAGGTCATTATGTTGCATGCTATCTTGCAAAAAAGTAGGTGATACTATGACAGAAACAGTGATTAAAGTTGAAAACTTGAAGAAATGGTTTGACGTAAAGATGGGTTTCTTCAAAACATTAACTTCTAAGCAAAAACTTTTCGTCCATGCTGTAGATGGGATTGATTTTGAAATAACTAAAGGGAAGATATTAGGACTTGCAGGAGAGAGTGGAAGTGGAAAGACAACAACTGGCAGAGTAATCATGCGACTTCTTGAACCAACCTCTGGAAAAATTTTTTTCAAAGGAAAAGACATTACTCATCTTGACGCAGATAGTATGAGACCATTACGACGGCAAATGCAAATAGTTTTTCAAGACCCTTATGAATCACTGAATCCAAGGATGACTGTAAGCGACATAATTTCAGAACCAATGAAGCTGCAAGGCATAACTGACGAGAAAGAAGTAGAAGAAAGAGTCAACATAATTCTTGAAGACGCCAAACTAATCCCTCCTGGCGAGTTCATCTTCAGATATCCACATGAGTTGAGTGGCGGTCAAAGACAGAGAGTTGCAACAGCTAGAGCCTTCGTTCTCAACCCAGAATTTGTAGTCGCTGATGAGCCAGTTTCCATGTTGGATGCTTCAATACGAGCTGAGATTCTTCAACTCATGCTCTCTTTAGTAAAAAAATACAAAACTTCATTTCTGTACATCACCCATGACTTAGCACTAGCTAGACATGTATGCGACGACATTGCAATAATGTATCTTGGCGAAATCGTGGAGCAAGGCACCATTGATCAGGTTATCTTCGAATCACTACATCCCTACACTCGAGCGTTAATGAAAGCTGTACCAGATCCAGACCCTTCCTCAAAACGCATCGAAGTAGTTATCAAGGGTGAAATTCCAAGTCCAGTGAATCCGCCTCCCGGTTGCAGATTTCACACACGTTGTCCTTCATACATTGGCGATGTCTGCAAAAAAGTGAAACCAAAACTCATAGATGTAGGTAAAGGACATTTAGTGGCATGTCACCTTTACTCCGGAAAATCTAAAAAGAAATGAAAAAAACTCTCCAACTAATGAATACTTGTTTTCGCCCTTTTCTTATGTTTTGAGCTTTTCCACACCCATACTAATAAGAACAGGCCAGCAACCATGAATCCTACACCTACTGGAATAACAAGCCAGTATGGATTACTCCTTTCCACTACAAGGCTTTCAAGCTTAAGGATTTCCGGTGGCCCAAAAGTCCCCCAGGACTTGCCAACCGTTGCATTATATACACCATCGTAGTTTGCAACTCCGCTAATCTCCCAATAATATGTTGTTCCATTTATCGTAAGTTCATTTGACTTCTCAAAAGTCAAACCTCCACAACTCGAAATGATCTCAACAGAGAAAAGCTCAAGATTGTGAACTGCCATAGCATCCTTTCTGAACTCAACTCTAAGTTGCGTTTTATCTCCCTCAGGATCACAGATTGTAACATTCACTATGATATAATGATATCCTTGCGCTGGTTCAGCCATCCAATCATTTCCAGGCTGGATAACAAGGCGTAACCTTCTTCCCTTACTATAATTTCCTGACACCGACCAATCAGTCATATTTATCAGTTCACTTGCCGTCTTCCTACCCACTGTTTCTCTTAAGACGATTTTTTCTTCTTCTATATTTGCTGCTGTAGACACAGCGACTATCCCAACAAATAATAGAATTACTCCTAGAACCAACAAATCCTTTCTCATAATTAATCCCAGATTCGCTTTCACAAATTCAAGAACAAAACGGTTTTAATTAACTTTTCGAACATCCACACGTCTACCAATTTCCGTACTTACACGTCTAGCGCACGCTTTTCAATAAATAGAACAATAATTCTGCTGCTCCAGAGCAAAACTTGAGAACGCTAGTCCTCCGATAGAAGCGATTAACACCAAATGTGCGAACCTGTGTAACGACAAGGTAACAAAGAATGCTAGCGTTTCCTTTTGAAGAAATATATAAAACCAACAATCAGAGCAACTATGATCGCTGCAATTGCATAGGGTAGTAGATTCTGCGTAGGAGGTGGCTGTACTTCAACGTTAACCGTTTTAGTCTCGCTTTCCGCCGGGTAAGTATTTGGGTCACCATTCCACCTGATTTTGACTTCATACGCTCCTATTTCAGATGGTGTCCATACATAAGTGTAAAAGCTGTTCGTGTCCGTTTTGACTGTTGTATCACATATGGGATCGGTTTCATTTACTCTGTAGATCTGAACAGAAACGTTTATGTTAGCACGCCTTGGATTTATTTTCCCACTTATAACTACATTGGAGCCAACTGTAACATTTTCCGGATCTACATCGACCATTATACTGCTTGAAGCCTTTTCTATCGTGACCTTTTTAACATCTTCGGCACCTAAGGTTTTTTCGTCACCTGTCCAATTTGCTTTTAATATAACCCACTCACCAGCTCTAGGTGCTGTCCAAACGTAGGTGTAATTGCCCAATGGCTCTTCCGTTTTGACAGTTGCCAGTTTTTTCCAAACTTCTGGCCAGAACATATAATAAATCGTAACATCTGCACCCACTCTTTTCGGCGTGATATACCCACTTATTGTTACGTTGTTGCCAACCGTTGTCTTTGACGGCACCAAGTTCAACGCTAGGGTGCTGTTCATCTTCTGAACAACCAAGATCTCTGTAAAGCTGTCTGTCAACCCATCATTATCCGTGACCGTTAGGTTTACAGTGTAGCTACCCGCACTTACATATGTATGGTTAACAGTATAACCTTGCTTTTGGGAAGGTTTGCTACTAAAGGATCCATCACCGAAATTCCAGAAATAAAGTGTGATGTTTCCGTCTGGATCATAGCTTTCCGATGCATTAAACGTTACAGTTTCTTCTGCTACAGGTGTTTTTGGTGAATAGCCAAAGTGGGCTATTGGCGATATGGGATGGAAGGGTACTCGCGGTTTCATAAGCGGATAATAGTCAACATTTTGATGGGGACGCAACGTATCACCAACACCGTCTCCTGCAACTCTGCCGTCACTGCCGTCATCCAGGCCTGTATAATCGCTCCAGTAGTTACCTTCGTTTCCATCGTCCCACATGTTTGGGCCTCCGTATGTGACGTCTATTTGATTCGTGTTGTTAACAAAATTGTTATGATGAAACCGGTTATTCTCACATGTCTTGTCCCCGATTAGCATGCCTGTTGGGTTGGCAACTATCCAATTGCTGACTATAGTATTGTTAACGCTGTTGTCGCGTAAATCAACTCCATAAGCGTAGTTGTCAATGAATGCGTTGTTAACTATTTCGCAGTTAGAAGAACTGCCAAGAACCAACCCAGTGTAGCTTTGTTCCACTGTAACATTCATTAAACTGACGTTTTGGCTGTTTTTTATGGAGACCCCATAGGCTGGCTGATCCGCCCTCGTATTCTTAACTGTAAAATTTCGCACGGTAACATCTGACGCCACCACACTTAGAATAAGCAAACTTTCACCTTCACCATCAAGAACCGTAGTAACAGCATTCTCCCCAACAAGAAACAAAGACTTGTTTACAACAATGTCCTCGTGATACACTCCTGCTCTTACATAAATTGTGTCTCCATGATCTGCCTCGTTTATCGCCTCTTGAATACTTGAGTTGTCAAGAACCCACATAATTGTATAACTACTGGAATCAAGTTTTCGGCTATAATCAGCACAGTTGTCTTTTGTATCTGCTGTGACGACAAACTTGTCTAGTGCACCAATCACCGTTAAAAGTGTTAGTGAACAGAGAAGAATCAGTAAAAAAGCAGTTTTCATGGACACTCTGTCTACCCTCAGTTTCTCATGAGCATTTCGTATCAACACTAGATCCGCCAAGTTAGACTTGTGAAAACATGTAAATAAATATTATTTCCGAGATGTTTCTGTAACTCCAAAAAGAATGCTGTGTCTGCTTGTTATTTTCGAATGACAACTAGAAAAGGAAACATTATCCAGACTAGAAGATAATTCCAGAAGCTTTCAATTTGTTGAAAAGCGAATATTTAGTGCTGAGAGGGGAGAAGGGCAATATATTTAAGGCATAAAACAATTTGGAGTGATATTTCTAGTCGGTTTTCTTATGCTTTCATCTGTGCTCGTATTTCCTGTTAAATCCTCCTATATCTCACATGTGTATTCTGCTGGGGACTCGTGGGTTGAAGCTGAATTTCCAAACGGCAATCACGGATCTGAAACAAGCCTACGCGTTAAATCTGACAGCAGAACTAGGCGGAGTTATCTGAAATTTGATTTGAATTCTGTTCCAAGTGGTAAATCAGTAACTTCTGTTAAGCTTTACTTGTACTGCACCTATAAAGACAGGTATTCTAGCA
>DAOVFL010000106.1 GCA_030672945.1 Candidatus Bathyarchaeota archaeon
GTTGGCTTTGTCAGCAGCATTCAAGATTCTCCTAATTTTCACAGTTATTAATCCTACATGTTCGGCAAATTGACGGGATAACTTCAGAAAATTGGTGACGTTCGCCTTTTCAATTAGCTTATCAACAAGCTTTCCGCCAAACTCGTTTACACGTTTACACGTTTTTTCATCAGCTAAAAATCTCTTAGTAGGTAATGAATTAAAGGTTAAGCAACTCATTACAAAGTCTTTTGGAACTTGCACATGCTTTACTTCTCCAATTCCTGGTGCCCCTGGCTTGACTCTGACTTCCACACCGCCGAAGGTCTCAGCAATCACCGTGCCAAGCCCCGTTTTACATTCAACTTCAGCCACATGGGCAATCTGCGCAGCTTCAATTCTAGACATGCCTAAACCAAAAGCATCATTCAAGGCTAGAGCTAAACTTAAGGCTGCAGCCCCGCTAGTGCCAAATCCAGCTCCTATTGGAGCCTTAACATGGTGTTCAACAATAATCTGAAAGTTCTCCTTCTCTTTAAGGTAGGAAAGAAAGACGTTCACGACATGATTAGAGACCTCTGCAGAACCCAGCGTGGAACCGTTAATCCGGACTCGTATGGAGCCTGCAACTGTTTTTTCAACCTTAACCACAGTTTCGACTCCTCGGCTCAGTGAAACGCCAGCTCCCCTAGATCCAGCATATAAGGAATCTGATGGCTGATCATGTATCTGAAAGAAACCTGTAATGTGGCACGGCGAGAAAGCTCTAGTCTCTTTCATATTTGACGCCTTGTACAATAGGGTTCGAGAAAATGTCTCAAATAAGAATTCTGTATGGATTGTTTAAACATGTTTAAATTCTATGGACTTTTCACTGAACTAAACGAATTCTTTTACTTGCGGGTTCTGAAAATTTTGCGTATGTTGGCGTAGTTGTCTGCGCGTGCTAATCCATTGTTAGTGTATATGCTACGACTCATTGAAAAAAACTACGTATTCCTCGAAGTAGGAGAGTTGAATTTATGTAGAGTCTCAACTCCGTTACATCTTCCATGAGGTTCTCTGATGTAAAAAATGTCAAGATACCCTTTAGTGTCGATGGGGCCTTCTATAGTGAAGCTCAACTTTTGGCTTGTTGAGTTAAAGGTTAGATCTGTAACTGTGGCATTTGAGACCACCGAAAACACATGTTCGTTGGCAGATGAAGTAACGGCCAAACTCGCAGAAGCTGAAGTTTTTTCTGGATAATTAACGTTTGTGGATGGCCAAGGATTGGCAAGGCCTGCTGAAAGGTATGAACCACTTCTTCATATGTTACAAGGCAGTGGTGCCGAGAATGAAAAGTCAGCTTATATTAAAAGAGGAAAGTAGAGCATTTTCGCTAAGCTTGTTGAACTTGATATTTGTTTCTTCATCGTAAAGTGTACCATTTCTAATGTCGGTCAACTCGGTGAACTTTTTCATGCAATGCATGCCTTTCTTCTACAGATTCTCTAACGTAGTTTCTATTCTTGCGTTTTCCTTTTTGACCTTTTCGAGACCTTGTCTGAGGTCTTCATATGTCATGTTCAAACGTTCTTCGAGGGTATGGCGACGTTCGTTTTCTTTGTTTAGTTCCTTGTTCATCCGTACTATTTCTACCAACTTTTGTCCATTACCAATTTCTGGTTTTGTTTTTTCTTCAATCATTTTTCATCAGCTCCTTTTTAATATTAATATTATATCTTAATATTTAATACAATATTCCCAGTCCAGAATATATCCAAATACGCAAATTTACGCGCTAATACCTTACAATTATTCACTAAGGGCCTTCAAGTTTTCTATTTACACTTTTTGAAGATTTTTCATAAGTGTAGACGCCTCTTTGATGCAAATAGTCTAGAATATAGAGAAGAAATTCTGAATGTAGGAAGAACAAGCTAAGAAAAATTCTAAATACATGATAATGCGCTACGATTTGATTTTCTTTTTCCTTATTACTTTCCTAAACGCTTTTTGGCAGTTATTGCATTTATAGTAGGCTATGGTTAGTTGAAGTTTTTCACCTATTTTACTTGGTTTTCCAGCCATCTTCCACGTCTTAAGTGGATTCGTTTTACCTCCGCATTTTGGGCACTCTGCTACCTCCGGGTTAAGTAAAGCGGTTAAGAGTTCTGTTCGAAGGTCTTCGCCATTGCTATGTATTTTCTCAATTCTCTCAGCCAGTTGTGTCTCATTTAGAACACTGCGAATCCACCTGGTGAAGTCTCCTCTTTTATTGTGGAACTCGAGGGAAGAAACTGGAACTATCCTTATTTTCTCCTTGAAATCATTCAAATTGAAAGCTTCTTCACTAAGTGATTTTCCGATATCTTCGTAGAAGTAGAATCCCAATTCACGAGCAACTTTTGTACTAGTCAGTTCCGGAGGAGTATTCAACTTCGGTAATTCTGCATGTTTTTGACCATACTCGTTCAGAAGATCCTTTACTCTCTCTTCCCAGTTATGGACAAGCTCCCTCCTATAGTATCGTGTTTCGCGTTTACGAGGATCATCAGAAAAATCCGTTTCCAAATAACGCGTGAAAGTTTCTCGAAGGTTGGTGCCACCGCCAACATAAATTAACGCTTTATCTTTATCGTAAAAACCATAAACACCAGACTCTTCAGGAGCATACTTCGCCCCTTCTTCCCACACGTACAGTTTACCTGAGAACAGCATTTTTTTCGCCTAAAACGAATATATTATAAGGTCATATTTATGAATCCTTTGGCGCCTTGCATGAAGAAATCATGTCTATGATAATAGCGCGTGTTCGATAAATACTTGTTCAAACAAGCGTAACATGTGCTGAAGCCTAGTTTCTACATAAGTTTCGAGTCACTTAAATCTGTGCAATACATTACTTTTTAGGATAAACTGTAAGATCGAGGTTCTATGATGACTGAAGGTCGTGTGTGGCGTTGTCTTTTTACGCTTTTGAAACTGGCTGAGATGGGAGCACATCGGAGAACTGCGAAAATCTCTACAGAGTATTTGGCTAGAAAGCTGGGTATGTCACAACAAACAGCTTCACGTAATTTGATCGAACTAGATAACAAAGGATGGATCAAGCGAACTATGACCCCTGAAGGATGCCTTATAAAAATCACGGGTGCTGGCGTCAAAGAACTTAAAAAGCTGTATTCGAATCTACGTTTTTTGATGGAAACTGCCTATCCTCCATCAATAACTCTGGAAGGAGTAGTTTTCACAGGATTAGGAGAAGGTGCGTACTACATAACACGGGAACACTACAGAAGACAGTTCATAGAAAAACTCGGATTCAATCCTTATCCAGGCACGCTTAACATGAAACTAACAACAGAGTACGACATTAAAACGTGCGCAGAACTTGACGGCTACCCAGCAATCGAAGTTGAAGGATTCAAAAGTGAAGACCGCACCTTCGGATCTGTAAAGTGTTATCCAGTGATAATAGAGAATAAGGTGAAGGGCGCGTTAATCACAGCTTTAAGACGCCACTACGATACTTCAGTAATAGAAGTCATCGCCCCAGTTTTTCTAAGAAATCGTCTCAAACTGAAAGATGGACATAAAGTAAAAGTTGAAGTTCTAAC
>DAOVFL010000025.1 GCA_030672945.1 Candidatus Bathyarchaeota archaeon
TCATCTATTGCCGATACTGGAAACTCAACTTTCTTCAAGCCAGTTTTACCATGCAAAGTGCCGACTAACCTGATCAAACGATGAATATCCGTTGTAACAACAGTGTCAATTTCTGCAGATTGCAATCTGGCGCTGTGCTCCGCTATTTTTCTCCAAGTTTCAAAACCGATTCCTCTAACAGCACCCCAGCTTCGTCTGTTCGACAAGTTCCTGAGAATTGTATCCTTATTCTTCAATATCTTCTCAGCCTTCCTTTTCGTTAGCCCGATTTCCATAAGGTTTTCTTCGTCGGCGTTAAGAATGAAGCTTTGCATTCCCAACGTCAGACGCTTTCTCCAGCCAAACTCATCCGACAGTGAACCGTGATAAGAGGATGACCCTCCCAAATCTTTCTTGTTTAAGCCATGAAAATATACAGCTAGACCCAAACCAGAAACATAGTCAACGATTTCTTTGCGTGCGACAGTGTCAAGCGTCCTTACAGCTTTGCATTCAACGTGAACATGGTAACCACGATGCCCAGAAAAAAAAGTATATATGTTCTTTTCTGAAAAACCAAAATCCCGCATTAACATATCCAGAAGCTTTATAGTCTCCATTTTGGCGGAATCCAAACAAATTTCACAAGGCCAAGTGCTCACTTCAAACTTTTCGCTACCGCAAACGGGACACTTGCTTGGAGTAAATCCCTTTCCTGTTAAACCACAAACACCACAAACCCAATTGTCATGAACCTTATCGCAAGGAGTTGGAATATGATCAGCATCAATATCAAAAACCAAATCCGCGCCCAGCCAGCCCTTCCGGTCCATATCAGCCTCAGGATGTTCATAATAAGCACATGAACAATAAGCATCCGATGGAACAGTATTCTGCAAAAACTCCTTCAGCTCGTCGCTGCGTCTAAAACTTTTATGACGAAGCATCCAACCTTCAAACAAGGCAAAACCGAATTCACGCCTACCAATCATTGAAATGGAATTGTCTAATGAATACCCCTTCAGGTAGTAATCATGGAAGATTTCTTGCGTAAAAGCAACTGATTTCAAATTTCTCAATGTTTTAGTGACGGCAACGAAAAAAAATGTTTCGTTTCCAAACAAGCAATAGTTCCAGTTATAACTCGAGAAGAAAAACTGGTTCACCTACCTTTTGGATTTTATTCCCGTCATTCTCTTTCTCTCAACAGTCGTAGCGCGCCCTCTTCATGGTGGACACAATCAAATCTAGCTTATACTATTTGTTGCTCATCTTCATCGACTCTTTCTGCCGTAGCGAAATGGTGGTCGTCATTTGAACCAGCAGGTTACATATACAAGAGTTTTTGATACTACTTTGTCCACGCGACAGCATAACATAGAGCACGCCTTTTGCCCTGCGGCATTTCGTTGTTGTCTTATAATGTGGCGCATACTGCTCCGAAATTTAACAGCCATTTCTTTCGTTAATCTCAATCCCTGCAAAGAGATCATTCGTGTCAACTCACGTTCTATCTTTCTCTTTCAAGAAGGCACTTGTAATCACAGTCAGCTTGGCAACAAGTTTTTATAGGTTCTACATTCAGAGGAATGACTGAAGTGAAAACTATCAGACAACAAGGAAACATCCTTCAATCTGTCAGATATCCCTCCAATAAAGTGTTTTCAACCGTTCTGGTTATCTCTATTGGGATAGTGAACCTCTTTGTTTTCCTACCTTACCTTAGAGGGGAATTGCTTATTGGCTGGGATACGCCAATTTACATGTACAGTGTCTTTTACGTCGAGAAATATGGCGTTGCCGCTACTTTCACGACTGGTGTAATCGACAAGCCCCTTTTTGCATTGATCCTCTGCGGGTTTTCTAAGCTTAGCGGGAGTTCAGAGCAGTTGCTTAAAGTGACACCGATGATTTTCGCATCTCTCTACATTGCTTCAATCTTTTTGTTGTCGAGAGAAGGCTCTCACGATTCTTCTTTGGCTGCATTAACGGCTTTGCTTTCTTCTTGCGCCTTCGCCACTCTGAGATTAGCTAATGAAGTTCAGCCCCATTTTTTAGCCTTAAGTTTTATGATGATAAGTATGTTCTTTCATCTGAAGTACGTTAACAGTGGAAATAAGAGATACGCCATTTTCTCCATGATCGCCACCTTGTTTATGTTTGGAATACACCCTCTTGCCTACGGAATGTATATTGTGATTTTAGTGATTTCTTTTTTAATGGCACGAGTAAAAAGATCACAGAGATGCAAGAGGGAAATGATTGGCACCATTGCTTGCATTATTCCTCTGGCAGGAGTCATGCTATTTTTGCTTTTCACCTCACTTACTCCGGTCGTCATTTTGGCTGAAAGTCTTTTACACCCACGGGTGATTTCACTAGGGACATCTCACCGCAAGTTAGTGACTGATCTAACTCTGTGCATACCCCTTCTCATCTTTTCGGCAGTAGGCGTTGCGGTCCTTCTCCGATCTAAGAGGGACACGTTTAGAAGAATGTTGTTAGCTTGGACTTTGTCCTTCTCTCTTGCTCTTCTGTTATGTACATTACTCGGTACCACTTTTGCAAACCGTTTTGTCGTTACCCTTCCGTTACCTATCCTAGTTGCTTATGGATATAGAGGTTGGCCAAAAAAAGCGCACCTGAAATACTTCATATTAATAGCAATTCTAGTAATGAACTTCTCGATTGCCACACGTTACCAGCTAGACGTTAAACCTTGGATAGACAAGGAACTAAGAGATGAATTAGTTTGGGTCAGAGAAAACTTGGGAGACAAAATAATTGTTCCAGTATGTCCATTCGGTGCTGCGGCCAATGGGTATTGGGTGTCAGGTATCGTAGGGGACTACATCTATTATGGTGAAGTCCTACCGCTTCTAGCCAGAAAGCCAGAGAGCTACTATGGTTATCCAGGTCTTGACACAAACTTATATTGGAAGAGACTTCAGGATGATGGAGTTTTGAAAAACTTAGCAGAGTACAAAATTGTTCTGGTTGGCGGCGTGTATTTGCTCGGAGTAGTTGATGAGCAGATAGCTGAAAGGGTAGAGAACCACGACATCTACATTGTTAACCAGTCAATTGTTTCCAATGAATCGAAGATAGATTATTACTATCAGATTTGGCGTAAATTCAAAGATACTAAGATAGCGATCATCGGAGAGGATCGGGCGACCACCAAAAAAATCCTGTACGAGCTGTGGATATCACCTGTTCCCGCTTGGCTAGTCATCCCCCAGAATATTGAGGACCTAGGGACTGCACGCCTACCAGTGTTCAACAACTCGAACAAATACGACCTTTTGATTCTCACTGACTGGAATGCAAACCAAGACAAAAAGGAAGCTGAAAAGCTACTACGGTATTTCACTGAAGGCTGTGCCATAGTTGCTACATCCCAAAGCGTATACGAACTCTACAATGGTTCACCACAAATCGTTGAAGAAATTTTTGGAATAGAAAAAGCATATCCGTCTAGTGTTGACGACTCAAATATAACCTATTGCTGTCAACACTACGTTACCTCCTATATTTCAATTCCGCTCGAAAGCACTGGAGCCGAATGTGGCGTTCCGGTTAGCAACTTGACTAATGCCAAAGGTATCGCAACAGTTGCTTCATCTGACGAGTTATATCTTTTGGTCATCAACCAAAGAAATGAAACGAGAGCTGCTCATTTCGGGTTAAGGTTGTCGGAGATGAATGAAAACGACGTAGTAATCTTCAAAAGACTTCTCTTATGGGCCTTGCATCTAGAGGATTGCTTGAAATGAAAATTGCGCGTGCACGAGAAATGAAATCCAAGTCCACTTTTGGTTTGGAAACCAGATACATAAATCTAGTTCAAAAATGACTTGCAGAACAGATCACCCACTGGAAAAAGACTTACCCAGTTCAAGAGGAATTGCCCCATACCAAAACCTGCAAGAAACTGCATGTGCGCTAGATATTTGCGTGGATTTGGACTAGTCAGACCAAATGTTTTTTTTCAAGCGTGCCAGATCAGCAGAAAGAAATTCTGTTACGCAGAGCTAGCGAATGTCACCCGTAATTTTTTACGGTGAAAGAACATAAGATTAAAATGTCAACAGCTTAAAAGTTAGGAAGTATGCCAAATCAATATTTAGCGATCATCCCTGCCTTTAATGAGGAAAAAAGTATAGCAGCAGTTATTCATAATACAAACAAGTATGTGAACCAAGTACTTGTGGTTGATGATCAGTCCACAGATAGCACTCGAAAAATTGCAAGACTTCACGGTGCGATTGTCATTTCCCACCCAAGAAATAAGGGTGTAGGCGCCGCCATGAGAACGGGGATAGCCTACGCTAAGAGATTAGAGCCAAATATTGTTGTGATAATAGATGCTGATGGACAACACAAACCACATGACATACCTCGTCTGATACGGCCTATCATAGCTGGAGAAGCAGATCTTGTGTTGGGGTCACGTTTTTTATATGGAAAGCCAGTAAATATGTCACAGATAAAGAAGGTGGGGAACATACTCACAACATTTGCAACAAGTCTTTTGGCAGGGGTGAAGTTCACGGATACACAGACTGGGTTTAGAGCCTTTAACAGAAAGGTTCTCTTATCTCTAGATCTTGTTTCCGATTTTACATACACTCAAGAAATGATTCTCGCTGTTTGTCATAAAGGGTTTCGTTGCACCGAGGTGGCCATTCAAATGCACACTCGAAGGTATGGAAAATCTAAAGTTGCTTCAAAACCCAGTTTATATGCTTTAAAAGTTCTAGTGATAATGTTTTCTACGTATCTACGGTTGAAAATTCATCGGTGAAACTATAACAATGAATATCGTTTGGACTTTGACAATCATATGGATAGTCTCATTTGTAGTATTCATATTGATTTATTTCGGATATTTTCTTCTGATTTTTGCCTTAGCTAAATTGAAAGGAAAGAAAACTGAAACAGTTGATGAATTCACACCTTTCATATCTATTCTTATTCCCTGCTACAATGTGGGCTCAGTGATTGATTACAAAATTAAAAATACCTTTGACATTGATTATCCTGAAAAAAAATTTGAAATAATAGCGGTTGAATCCGGTTCCACTGATAATACATACCCAAAACTCAAGAAGCATGCAGAGCAAGGGAAAATAAAGCTGATTAGACAACCTAAAAGATTAGGGAAACCCTCAGCGATAAACAAAGGACTCGAAGAATGTAGAGGAGAAATAATAGTGTTAACAGATGCAGATGCAAAGGTGGAGAAAAATGCTATACGCGAACTCATCAAAAATTTTGCCGACCAAGGAGTTGGGGCCGCGGTAGCGGACGTAATAATCGTTTCAGGAGAAACTACGGCAAGTCAGATGAACCAACTATTTTATCATTATTTCCGACAAAAGCCTAGAATATGGGAATCCGAACTTGATTCTGTTTCTTTCTGCTCAGGGCATTTATTGGCATTCTACAAGAATATTGTAGGAAAGATAGACGAAGACATCCTTAATGATGACCGGTACATCCTCTTAAAAACGAGAAGCAAAGGTTATCGTTGCATATGCGAGCCTTCATCTCATGCATATGAAGCTGATGCAGGAAATTTTTCAAGCCAAATAACGCAAAAACGACGTACAACAGCTGGAGCTATTCAAGGTACAATTAGGTTTAAAAATATCCTGATGAACCCAAAATACGGTTTTTTCGGAATTTTCATCCTCCCTTTCAACTTTTTAAGAGTTGTTTTCCTTCCATTCCTTCTGTTATTGTTAGAAATTCTCTCTCCAATAGCAATCTGGACTTTGTTGCCATCTGATTGGATGTTATGGTTTGTTATAGTTATTATCAGTCTATTGCTTTGCCTTGTAAGTCATCCTCGAAAGGTATTCCTTTCTCTCTTGTATGGCATCATTGTTCAAATCGCAGTTATTATTGGCATATTAGATTACATATTCAGAAGATATAGCTCTCTATGGGTGAGGGCAGGTAGTGCTTGGGATGAGATAGCATGGAAAACCTAATCAGAAAGTCACAATTATATATCAGAAACCGACATTCCCTTGCTCTCCTTGTAGCATTATTCCTTATTTTGGATTCCTTAGTTTTCATTTTGCCATATTACTTAAGAGGATTTAAAAACCCGGTTGGTTGGGACACTGCTTGGTATATCCGTAACATGCGACTAATCGATGAACAGGGATTGTATAAATTCTTTCTAGAAACGCATGAAATAAACCTCTTTTGCATCCTAGAGTACTTGTTTGCTTCAGCTTTCAACGTTTCTTTCAGGTTAACCGAAACGATACTACCCATAGTAATTTCATTGCTGTTCACTTTAGTCAATTTTCAAATAGTTAAAAGATTTACTGGTTCACGGAAACTGTCATTGGTTGCCATGGCATTTACAATAATTGATTACAATATTGTGAGGATGGCCACGGATCTTCACAGAAACCTTTTTTGTTTACTTTTATGTGAAGTAGCGATTTTCTTGATCCTTCCGCGCTTTTTAAAATACTCCAATAAAAAGGATTACTTTGTGTTTGTTACTCTAATGACAATGGCGGGATTATCTCAGATGGAGACTTTTGCAATAACTGTTTTTGTGCTTTTCACTTTGCTTCTCTTATACATCCGAAAAAAATCGTTCAAAACTGCAAAATTGTTGCTTCTATGTTTGCTTACTCCTACTTTGATTGTCTTGGTATGTGAAATCTCATTCTTACCGATTTTTGTGCAGGAACATATTGTTTTCAACCCATCGAAATGGTGGTATCGCCAAAATTTTGTCGCGGAACCATGGTGTTATTTGGTCTCTTTCGGCGCAGGGTTAATCCCTTTATATGCTGCCGGAATGTATGATTTAACAAAGAAAACAAGTAGAACTTCGGAAAACCATCAATATTTGCTTATTTTTCTTTGGAACGTTATTGTTGCAGCTTGTTCGTTTTTACCATTGTTTGGCGTTAGAATCCCAGGTTGGAGGTTTTTACTTTTGACAACTGTTGCACCAGTTGCAGCTCTTGGCTTTAGCAGACTTTTCCTTGAGAAAAAATCCTTTTCAAAAAGGAAGGCATTAATACTAGTAGTCTTAGTCGCGATATCATTGTGCACGATTATATTGAGCCAAATTGAAAGTTACAAACCATGGATCTCTGAGGATGTATATGGAAAAATGGTGTTGATAAACAATGCAAACCGGAATAAATCAAACGTAATATTTGTTATATGTTTTGACTATGGCTGGCGAACTTTCGAATCAGCTAGCCTTTATCGTAACTGGATTTACGCAGTTGTGGGTACTAGAACCAACATCTATTTCGGTGACGTTAACTGTCTAACAAAGCTGCAGCCTACAGATTTTGAAAATCCATTTCTAAACAGTACTTCACATGTTTTTTGGAATGAATTGGAAGATTTCACATTAGATAACGCTCGAATTTACACAATTGAAAACTGGTACAAAAATCCGCTCAATGAAACTTACTTAATGGAAGTTGAACCGGGTATTTATTTCATGGAGCTTGACTAGCCGATGACGTTCATAAGACCCGAGAAAAACATTATCGAAAGAACCAAGTCTTATACAGAGTATAGAGCATATACAGATTTTTGGGCGAGTACTCTCTATTGGGGTAAACTTAGAGAAGTGTTCAATTACCTTAAGAGCAGACAATCGAATACAATATTGGAGATCGGTTGCGGATATGGATATCTCCTGCCAAGTCTCTGTCAAATCGGTAAGAAAGTGATAGGGTCTGACATTAAGGACGTTTTTGAGTTCTGCAAGGAAGTGACACTAGAAAAGATCAAGAAAAACCATGAGAACTTAGAACTGAAAGAAGCAGATGCTAGATATCTCTCCTCCATAATGGATAAAGAATCATGTGATGTTATTGTCGCCATAAGCGTTCTGGAACATATTTCCGAATATGAAAAAGTAATACAAGAAGTAAACGAATGTCTTAAACCTCAGGGTATTTTTGTATGTGTGCTTCCTACAGAGAATGTACTGTATCGAATTGGAAGAAGCATTTTGAGGTATCCTAACGAGTATCATGAAGGCTACAACTACAGCAAACTACGCAGGTCACTATCTAGAAATTTCCGAGAGGTTAGAGTCTGGTTTTACCCCTTTCATCTTCCGCTGTTCTTCTACGGAGCATACCGAAAAAAAAATACTACGGTTAAGTGCACTTAGAAAGAATACTAAGTGAGAGAAGTAAAGCCTAAACTCATTTCACTGTAGGCATTCATTGGCTTAAACCTAGGGTTGAGGTATGCCAAAAAAAATCACTTTCCGCCCTTTCGATGGATAATGAACCGTACTTTTTCCACTAGCATTAGTTTCTCAATAGAGATAATTACAAAGATATAGATCAAAATCCAAAAGAAAAAGTATAATTCTCCTACGGTATTGTGGAAAAAGCGAGCATCGTTCTTTCCATTGTTCCAAAGAATTATGAAATAGGTGACTATCCTTAACACATTGACAAAGTATGTACAGAAACCTCCTATGACAAAGTACACAAATTTCCGAAAACTTGTAACATTTGATTTTTTAAATACTAAAAAAATGATTACTAAGTAAAGAAAAAGGCTGTGGACCCCCGCACAAGGCCAACCGATAAAAATACCATTTATTTCAGGCATTGCACCATAAACTGGATGAACAAAACTGGAGTCAAATACCAGACGAAAGCTGTAACCTAAGATATCGAGAATTGCTGCAGCACACGAAGCTGTGGGAAGTGCTAATATTTCCAAAGGTTTGAAGGATCCACCTGGATAGAATGTGTCTATAGCGTACACAATGCTAATACCCAAAAGAATACTCAGCGCAATAGAGAAGAATCCTAAACCCTCCCTTTCATATGCTAAAAATACTGCGGTCAGAAATGAAGATGCAAACACAAGATATTCAATGCAAAGAACCCAATGAAAATTTAGAGAATACCCAATGAAACCCATGTCTTGACCAAAACTGAGAACAGCTTGGTCTAAACCCCAAAAATTAACACTTAAGATATAGATTAACGGAATGAGTGCGCAAACAAAGCAAAAAAAAACCCTAAAGCGGTTTTTAGGCTTCTTTCCGACGATTTTACTCCAATTAATTATGGATTCTAAGAACACAAGCCATAAAAAGAATATGTAGAACATTCTCCCTTTAAAAGTGGCAAGAAAGCGAAATTCCAGGTTAAATACATAGAAACTTTCGATATTTAGATAATCGACAATCATCAATACTGTTATAGGTACGGAAAAAGAAAACAGTAAAGCAATGAGGAACCAACTCTTTTTTAGTTCTTTTTGAATACTTCTTGAAAACTTTTCTTTTATATGCACCCGTATCAACCACGGTTTTTTTACAGGTCAGCAGAATAAGTGTATATGCTGCACATTAAAGCTTTTAGTCATCAAAACAAACGATTATAGAAGACAATTATACATAAAAGGAGCCTTACACCAAATAGGAGTTAGCTAGGATGATTTTCCCATGTTCCTGCGAGATTCCAGATTTTCCTCATATTTTCTGTCTGCTTCTATCGCTCCTAGCAACAGTGGAGCATCTCCCAAATTCATAAGGTACCTTATGTCCTTTGGTAGACATTCACCCCTAATGCCATCTCTAGCTTCCAAAAGATTTACATTCCACTTTGTATTTGCACCTTCTCTAATCTCCTCAAATGGTATATTATGTCTTTCACATAAGATACACAATTGTTCGACAAAGGCAATTTGTACAAATCGATATGCATTTTCAGTTATCTTAATAAGCTCAGCTACTTCAAGATCTGAAACTGAGCGCAAAGGTATGTGAAGAGATTCATAGAAATTTCTTGCTTTAACTAAGCTTTCATGATTAAAT
>DAOVFL010000095.1 GCA_030672945.1 Candidatus Bathyarchaeota archaeon
TTTTCTAGCGTGATTTTTAGGAACTTTTCAGAATTCGTTCATTGCCTTCCATATCAGGTTTTAAAAACACATCATAATGTAGATATGACCTCAGCAACGCCGTTGATTATGAATTGAACTGCTATAGCTAACACTACTATCGACATTAGTCTGGTTATAACATGAAGACCTTCTTCACCTAAGAACTTGAATATTTTGGATGCATACGTCATCCCTACGTAAGACACTGCTACTCCAGCAAAAATTCCTAGGAAGACAAGGGAAGCTTCTAGTATTCTGCTCGCTTCAGAAACAAGAAGTATTACCGCCGTAATTGTTCCAGGCCCAGCAGTTAGAGGAAAAGCAAGTGGAATTATTGCGATATTTTCGCGCTCTTCCCGAGGAAATTCCCTCTTTTTAGGATTAAGCATTGCGAATGCAGCAGTGACTAACAGGATGCCTCCCGCAATCTTGAATGCAGCGAATGTTACGTTAAAAACTAAGAAGAGAAGTTGTCCCGTAAAAGCAAAGAAGGCTAAAACCAAGAAAGATGTTTTCATTGATTTCGCTATCACCTCGCCACGTTCTTCCAAGCTCATGCCTCGAGTCAGAGCGATATAAACTGCCACAGTAGTTGTAGGATTCATCACAGCAATTATAGAAGTTATCGCTACTAGTGCAAATTCTACAAACCCCACTCATATCATCTCAAACAATGAATCATTTGGAAGGAAGGTTTCTCGCCATTACGTACGCATCCGCTCCATCAGCGTAGTAACCTTTAATTGTACGAGAAACTTGAAATCCCAATCCTCTATAAAGGTTAATTGCTGGCGTATTGGTTAACCTAACCTCCAGAAAGCACTGTTTCGCATTATATAATCGCATGTTTTCCATAGCCTTACTAACCAAAGCCGCTCCTATACCCTTACCCCTACACGAAGGTAGAACAGCCACAGAAACAATGTGCCCCTTCTTAACCAACCCACGGAAAACAAAACTTGATAAACTTGTTTCGATGCGACACATTATATAGCCTACAACTTCTCCATCCTCCTCCGCAATAATAAAAGTTTCTGGAAACTTACGGTGCAAATCAACGAAAAAATAGTCTGAGTAGTTCTCAGGTAAACAAACCCGATTAATGTACGTAATACGTTCCAAGTCGTTCATCATGAAATTCCGCAGTCCAAAGGTTTGTTGCAAACATTTCCCTTCCTAAGGCAATCCTCAACGTGAATTTGAGAGTAAATTAATTCCGCCACATTTAACTATTTTATGAAAACTTACTAAGCCTGTTCACCCTTCACCTGTCATCACCACGGGCAACGTAGAGTTTCCATACGGCATCACTGAGACCCTTGCCTTTTTTCCTACTATGCTGAAAGCCATATTCAAAGCATCGTTTACGGCTCTAGCTGTTCTCAATCTGAAAACGTTCGCAGCATAATAATCTGGCATCGACGAAACTAAGAATATCTGAACCCTTCTTAAAGCCTTCATCAAATAGTAGGCTTTATGCCCACCTAATATAAAACTGCGTTTAATCCTTTTTTCAACAGCCTTCAAATCCTTAAGCTTAACCATCCAATCATAGAAAACCTGGTTTCCATATCCTTCTGGACATTCAGCTACAAGTATTATTACTCCACCACGCTTAACCACTTCAAGGGCGCTGTCAACACCCTTATAGGCTTGGAAAAGGTTCACATCTGCTGGATGCCCACCTGGACTGACAACAACAATGTCGGCTTTACGATTCACTTGTACACGGTACATCTCATTAACAAGTCCTACTCCCTCATAGAAAGCTTGCTCCAAATCGCCAGCGAATGCCTTTACAATTTCGCCCTCCTTATTCATTACGACATTTAATATGAAATTTACCCGTGCAAGTTTTGCTGCTTCAACCATATCCTCATGGACAGGGTTCCCCTCTAAAACTCCGGTTTTAGCTTTAGGATACAGAAGCATAGCATGATTATGTTTTATCGTTTTTTCACTAGCAACTGCAGGTAAAACGCTTTTTCTTCCTCCACCATAACCAGCATAATAGTGAAAGCATACATCTCCAGTTAAGATCTTAACTTGCGCCTCAGCGAAAACACGGTTTAAATAAACTTCTGTTCCATGTTTTCTGGTTTTACCCGTGTAAATGTGATCTTGAGACTTGCAGTCATGGCTGATGACTTTTACATGGTTAAGAACCGCTTCACCCAATAGTTTTACAGCTTCTTCATGCGTAACAGCTCTATGCGTGCCACACCCAAAAATAACTGTTATGTTTTCGTCTTTAACACCTTTCCTGTTTAATTCGTCAAGTATTGGGGGCACCATGAGGTTACTTGGTGCTGGCCTAGTTGCGTCATCAACAACTATTGCCACTTTATGTTCTGGCTTAACAATATCACTTAAAGTATTAGAGCCCACAGGCTCTCTTAACGCTCTTTCAATCTCTGCCCTAGCATCCTGAACACTAGGTTTTTCTACTGGCTCTATTGTACTCAAAAAGTTTCGAGTTGGAATTCTCACACAAACCTCTGTTTTCCCATAAGGAAGCCACATGTCAACCATATCTAGCCTCGCTCCAATGGAAGATAAAGACTATTGTAAACCTTTTAAGCATAATGGACATTCCTTATCAAAGATCTTTTAAGCATTAATGTAATAACCTTTTTCTGGGATTCTACATGTCAATTGAAACAAAAACCCCTAGCAAAAACGAAATCCTATTCGTTTGGTTTAACCACTATGCTGGAGTAACCGTTAAAACCCCCTCAAAAACATTAGTTATAGACCCCGTTGACGTAAAACCACGAAACTTCAAAAACGTTGACGCTGTATTAATTACACACGAGCATTACGACCATTTAGACCAACAACTTGTTTCAAAAATTCATGAGCTCACACAATGCACAGTTGTAGCTGATCCCACATCAACAAGAAGACTTCAAAACGTAATTCCTCCAGAAATGTTACATGAAGTTCAGCCTGGCTCACAAGTTGAGTTAGGAGAAGTTTCAATAAAAGCTGAAAAATGTAACCATCCGCCAGCTGCTACACCAGTAACCCTAATAATTACAAGTGAAGACGGAATGAAAGTCTACCATACAGCAGACAGCTTACCATTTCCAGAAATGGCGGCAATAGGTGAAAGAGAAAAAATCGATGTAGTTCTCTGCACTGTTGGGATTGCTCCTGGCACATCACCTGAAACTGGAGTTGAAATCGCCAAGTTAATAAAGCCTAAGGTAGCGATTCCCTATCACACAGGTTCAAACTCAGATCTGAAGAAGTTCGCTGAACTTCTCAAAAAGGACATGCCAAAAGTTACATGTCTAATTCCAGAAGTAGGCAAGATTTACCAAATTTCAAAGAAGATGTGAAAAATGCCAAATAAAAATAATAAAGAAGTCATAGAAGAAGCCTCCAAGATTCTAAACAAGATAGGTGCCATAAAGTTCGGAGCCTTCAAACTCACAAGTGGAAAAATAAGTCCGTATTACATAGACTTGAGGATAATCCCAAGTTTTCCAGATGTCTTCCAAAAAATCTGCAATCTTCAAGTCAAATTCATCAAACAGGAAATAGGCTTAAAGAATTTTGACAGAATAGCTGGAATTCCCATCGCAGGCATACCATTTGCATCATTGATTGCCTACAACTTGAAGAAACCCTTCCTCTACATTCGCAAAGACGTGCGGCTTCATGGAAGACAAAGGAGAGTGGAAGGAATTCTCGCACCGGGAAACTATGTATTGCTAGTTGACGATCTAATAACAACTGGTTTATCTTTAATTGAGGCATCGAAAGCTGTAAGAGCAGAAGGAGGAGTTACAAAAGATGTTGTAGTACTCCTAGACAGAGAAGAAGGGGGAAGAGAAAAACTTGGTAAAAACGGAATGACACTTCATGCACTGCTTAAGATAAGTGAAATAATTAACAAACTATACGAGATCGGAGCAATAGACGAGGTGCAATTGAAGACTATTTTGAAGCAGATTAAAAAATGATGGAAGTATGAAAACTGAAGTTTTATGGCTGAACTTTCTCATAGAATATTAGTTCCTTTTCCTCCAGAATCACGTGAAGCTTATGTACTGCATCGTAAACATCCTGTTCTCTTTTAGCTCCTGTGCAAACTAGTTTGCCGCTTGCAAACAATAATATAACAACTTTAGGCTCAGCCATTCTATATATCAACCCTGGAAACTGTTCCGGTTCATACATCGTTTTCCCT
>DAOVFL010000098.1 GCA_030672945.1 Candidatus Bathyarchaeota archaeon
GTTGTTCTGGTTGTTGGTTTAGGTGAAGTGGGACGTTCCCTGTTTGAAGTGTTAAGGGAAAGCAACAAGTTCGAGGTTTATGGTTGGGATATTGACGAAGAGAAGATGCAAGACATCCAGCAAGGCGATTTGCCAAAGGAAGTAGATGTATTACACATTTGTTATCTTTGCTGCAAACAAGAGAAATTTGTTAAGACAACAGCAGATTACGTGAGACGATTTAAGCCCGAGTTGACGATAATTAACAGCACTGTACCGCCTGGAACTACAGAGAAGGTACATAAAATTTCAGGAGGTCACATGGTGCATTCTCCCATTCGTGGAATGCATAAAAGCAAGGACAGCATGAAAAGGCATCTGATGTTTCTGACGAAGTACATTGGAGGGATAGATGAAGAATCAATGAGGTTAGCGGGAAAACATTTTGAGGATTTAGGGTTGAAGACTAAGATTTTGAAGAGCCCCGTGGAAACTGAGTTGGCTAAGCTTTTTGAGACTACTTATAGAGCTTGGATGATTACTTGCTTCCAAGAGATGCATCGCATTTCAAGATTCTTCGGAGCAGATTTTGACGGCGTAGTGGATTTACTGGAGGATGATCACCGTGTAAGGTTTGATAGACCGATTCATTTTCCAGATGTGATCGGTGGACATTGCCTAATTCCGAACACCGAGTTGCTTTTAAAAAGTTATGATTCAACGTTTTTACGATTGATTTTAGAGTCTAATGAGAAGCGGAAAGAAGAGATCAAAAATCAGGATGTCAGAAGGGAAGTTAAAAAGATTAAAAAAAGAGTGGAGGCATTAGAAAGGAGAAAGCCTGTCTAAAATATTTAGTCGCGGTTTTTCTCTGTTAATTTGCCTTCCCTTAGGTATTTATATTTTTTTTGTAACATGTTTTGGTGATGGTGAAGGACCACTTGAAAGTTCAAACCGGGTTGCGGGTTAACAAGTTTGTGCTTGACGGTTTTAAGAAGCTTTGTAGGGGGGAGAGGATGTTGGTCGGTGAGGCGGTTCAGCGTTTGATGAAGGCTTGTTTGAAAACTGGGTCTGTGGCTATGCTTTCGAAAGTTTAGGGATAAGTGATTTTGATAGGGGTGTGAATTTTTTGGAGGTACGCATAGTTTGTTTTGATACTCGCATATAATCATACTTGTCTTTCTATTCCAATTCTAGAATAAAACCAGTCGCGTAAGTCCCTCAGAAACTTTGGCTTGTGAACAAACTCGGAAAACTGGTAGGTTTCGGAAACATGTTGCGGTATGGGAAACTCTGGTAAATTTATATTTCTAAAGTCTTTACTCATGGCAGCCTTTCTGATAATGTTAAGAGAACTCTTTAAGTATGATCTAATCAAACTAACATTTTTCCTCTCTTCGTTCGAAAGCTCCTCAACGGGATAAAAAGCGTCAAATTCAAGGATGTTCTTAGGGTAAATAATTTGGTTCCTGTTACAAATCATGCCTACTACTGCATCAATTTTCCCTTGATATCGGTATGCTTTGAATGGCGTGTCCTGTGTCAGAGCAATTATGCAAGAATGTAAGCTGGTGCCAATTAAGGCTTCTGAAGAAGAAATTTCTTTAATAGCAAGCGAAACATTGTCAAAGCAACTTATGCTTTCGCAATTGTCGGGCAAAACTTCAGTGTCTTTTGGGTTGAACACGAGGAACTTGGGGTTTAAACCCTTCTCACGGAGTTTAGAGTTAAGTTCAGCAAATTGCTTACGAGCAATCTGGTTAAAATTCTTCGGGGTGATTGAACTATAACTCTTGGGTACTTTGCGAACTTGAAGAACGACACCGCTTCTTCTCTTAACGCTTTGTTTTTTCACCAAGAAAGCGAGATCTGGCAACAAGAAACTATCTTTGTCCCATAAATCGGAAAATATTTTTTGAGAGTATGCATCGCGAAATCCAATAAAATCCACCCTTTTCACAAAATGATCTATTGACTTAGACAGTGGTGAATGTCCTTCACCAAACGGAACTCCGACAGAAAGCATCAAAATTGGACATTGTATCTTATCTATCAATGATTTTGGGAAATACCATTCTACTGTGAGATTATGAAATACATCACCGCCGCCAAACATCAAAAAGTCAATGTCATGTTCGGGAATAGTCTGTATCTTGGACGACTCTACACCATGGTTCTCTTTGACAGCTTTAACACCCATAGGATCTGTAGTGAATACAATCGCTTGCCTTCTACCGAAACAATCTAGAATACAGTTAAGGAGTATTTCGTCCCCAAGGTTTTTATGCCCATACCAGCCTATGACCCCATATCGCATTTCTTTGTCCCTCCGGCGTAACTCTATAGGATGGAAAGCCCCAGCTTAAAAGTCTTATGAGTACGCTGTTCTTAATGGTTAAGTTGTTTTCTCGGATGAGATAGATCTCAATCAATCCGAGTAATTAGCATACTCAAACAAAAGTGAAGAAAGTTTCCGTGAACATTACGGCATCTATCTTCACATCAGCTTCTCCAGCGTACATGTTAAACACTCAGCAATCTCACGTAAATGTTACTCATTCTCTTCACCACTCCCTCTGGGGCATGATACCTACTCAAATAATCATACTCTGCTTTCCACAACTTCAGAGACATGCTTTTAATAGTATTTACAATCTGATCAACAGTGTTTACATCCTTCAAAGGAAAATCATTGTATTGCGGATATTCCGATGAAACATACGCCACAACAGGTCTGCCATGCTTTAAGATACTACTCAATTTTCTCTCTCCACGCTTCTTGTATGTAACCATATACAACAAAAAATCTACCTCTGAAAACGGAATGCAACAGAGTTCTTAAGAAACTCAGTCTAAGCTTCCTTCGTGCTTTTCCATCAGCTATCTGACGCCGGATCAGGCGACTAGTAGTGAAATTCCTTCTCTCTGTTACCACAACATCTCGCACCCTCTTCACCTCCCATCCCCATGCTTCTAACTTCAAATCAAAAGCAGTATCCCATGTCGGCTTATTTGGGTCAAATCCGCCAATCTGTTCCACAGTCTGCCTCTCAAAAACTGTAAACGCTCCACGTGGCTTAACCCCTAGGGGCGTGATTTTACTGTTGATGTCTTTTAGCCAAAAAAGAAAGTCGAGCCACCATTTTCCACTTCTAGTTTTTACTTCACTAGAAACCCTTTTCACTTTGCCGTTCAAACATGGTAAAAGTCGCAAAAGCGCATCCTGAGGAATTTCTTGAATGTCAGCATCACATACCAAGATCAAATCCCCCTTGGTGTTTTTTATTCCATAAGCCACAGCCTCCGTAATAGGTGACGCATAACAGCCTCTAAAGTTCTTCTCGATCGTAGGTACACCCATTTTTTCTACAACTTGCTTTGTTCGATCACAGCATCTGTCCAACACTACAGAATATTCAACCATCATCGCTTCTGGAATCTTCATAGAAAGCAGAGAATTGAGGCAGTTCCCTATCACTCCTTCTTCGTTATGGGCGCAAACTATCACTGAGATTAGAGAACGCCGTTGCTTTCTCATGAATCCCACCAAGAACAGCGTTATCATGAATTAACGGTGGGGCACAATATAAATGAAGTGAAAAAACTAAAGAGGTTACTCTCTAAGTAACGTCGTTAATCCTTCCATCAAAGATTTTTTCGGCCTATAACCGAGCAATCTTTCAGTCTTACTCAAATCCGCATAGCTTCTCCTAATATCTCCAGCTCTTCGCTCAGCATAAACAGGCTTAACGTCACATGTGCCAAAAAGCTCAATCAAAACATCAGCCACCTTATTAATTGACGTCTCCACACCTGAACCAACATTAATCGTTTCACCAACACAACTTTTGCAACGCATCGCACGCAAACAAGCATCAACAACATCCTCGACAAAAACAAAATCCCTAGTTTGCTCCCCATCACCATAAATAATAGGCTCTTCTCCACGTTTCAACCTATCAATAAAATTTACTATCACCCCGCTATAAGGACCAACCACTTGCCTAGACCCGTAAACATTAAAAAACCTCAAACAAACAGTTTCCAAACCAAAAACCTCATAAAAAACTCTCACATAATTTTCAGCAGCCAACTTCGAAACCGCATAAGGCGAAGCAGGCCTCAGCGGACTATCTTCCCTTAAAGGCAAACTT
>DAOVFL010000009.1 GCA_030672945.1 Candidatus Bathyarchaeota archaeon
GTATATGCAAAGAAGCAATTCCAATTTAAAACCAGTACCTTATCAACCCTCAAGTAACACTAAATAGTTAAACGCACGAGTTATTTACCTAGAAGTAATATGCTAATTAGAAGGCGGTAACATGATTCCAATCAATGCTCCACAAATCGGGGAAGAAGAAATTAAAGCAGTTGTTAAAGTGATGAGAAGTGGCATATTGACACATGGATTAGGCGCTGGACCCTTGGTCACAAAGTTTGAAAAAGCCTTCACAAAATTTGTGAAGACAAAACATGCAATAGCCGTAAACACAGGAACCGCTGCCCTACACTTAGCAATCACAGGAGCCGGAATAAAACGAGGAGATGAAGTGATCCTACCAAGCTTCACGTTCGTTTCAACAGCCGAAGTTATTGCAATGGCTGGAGCCAAACCAGTTTTTGTGGACATAGACCCCGAAACATACAATATTTCTCCAAGAAAGATGGAAAAAGCCATAACGAAAAAAACCAAGGCTGTGATGTCCGTGGACTTATATGGTTTATCAGCTGACATGCAACCGATAAGAGAAATTGCCGACAAACATGGATTGTTAATTATTGAAGATTCATGTCAAGCGCATGGAGCAAGTTATAAGGAAAAACCGCCAGGAGCTTTCGCGGATGCCGCATGCTGGAGCTTCTATGCAAGCAAGAATATGACAACGGGCGAGGGGGGAATGATAACAACAGACGATAGTGAATTTGCTGAGAAGATGCGATTCATGAGAAGCCACGGAGAAAAAGAGAAGTACAAGTCGCTCATGCTTGGACATAACTATCACATGCCAGAAATACAGGCTGCAATAGGCTGTGCACAATTGAAGAAATTGCCTAAATTCGTAGCTAGAAGACGTGAGAATGCTAAAAGATTGGGAGAGAAACTTAAAAAGGCAGAGAACCTGCGGTTGCCCAAGGAACCAGACGGCTACAAGCATAGTTGGTATCTTTACACGGTTAGATTGAAAAATGGAAAAGAAAAGAAAAGAGATAAAATAGTTAAAGTTTTAAAAAGGGAAGGTATAAGCGCCGAAGTCTATTATTCGAACCCTATACACCTTATGCCATACTATAGAAAATTTGGAAAATACAGGCTTCAAGAAACAGAGAACGCCGCCAGACAAGTGTTTTCACTGCCAGTTCATCCCGGCGTCACAGAAAAACAAGTAGACTTCATAGGTGAATCTGTTCTACATGCTATAGAGTAAGTTTCCCGCTTAAAGTTTATATGGAATGAATTAAAGTATTGAATCTTCACCTAGTTGGAGTTTTGGAGAAGAATCGAAAATGCAGAAGATCAAGGTTATTATAATGGGCGCGGCTGGTAGAGACTTCCACAACTTTAATGTCTACTTCAGAAACAACGATGCTTACGAAGTTGTGGCTTTCACGGCTACACAGATCCCAGGCATAGAAGAAAGAGGTTACCCACCTGAACTTGCAGGTTTAAACTATCCGAACGGCATACCAATCTATCCGGAAGAAGAATTATCGGGGTTAATAAAGGAGCATGATGTTGACCAAGTTGTTTTCGCATACAGTGACGTCCCTCATGAGTATGTCATGCATAAGGCTTCTTTAGTACTAGCAGACGGTGCAGATTTCCGCCTAATGGGTCCTAAGTCAACTATGGTTAAAGCCAAGGTTCCATTGGTTTCAGTATGTGCTGTTAGAACTGGTTCGGGTAAAAGTCAAACGTCACGGCAGGTTGCAAAGATCCTAAAAAGCAAGGGTTTAAGGGTTGTCGTCATACGACATCCAATGCCTTATGGGGATCTGAGGAAGCAGGTTTGGCAGCGTTTCGCTTCCTATGAAGACTTGAATATACATGAATGCACAATCGAGGAGAGAGAAGAATACGAGCCGCATATTGACAACGGTATAATTGTTTACGCGGGAGTTGATTACGAGAAGATACTGAGAGAAGCGGAAAAGGAAGCGGATGTTATTGTTTGGGATGGTGGTAACAATGATTTGCCTTTCTACAAACCTGACTTGCACATTGTTGTCGCCGACCCGCATAGAGCTGGAAACGAACTTACATACTATCCTGGAGAGTCCAATTTACGAATGGCAAATGTCGTAATAATCAATAAGGTTGACACAACGAATCCAGAAAATGTAGAGAAAGTCAAGAAAAACATCAAGAGGGTTAATTCGAAAGCAAAAGTGCTGGAGGCGGCTTCACCTGTAACGGTTGACAAGCCTGAGTTGGTTAAGGGAAATCGAGTCTTAATCATCGAGGACGGTCCAACGTTAACACATGGGAACATGCCCTACGGAGCTGGAACAGTAATAGCAAAACAGCTTGGAGCAAGCGAAATGATCGACCCGAGACCTTACGCTGTTGGTTCCATAAAAGAGACTTATAACAAATACAAGCATTTGGGAGCAATTCTTCCAGCGGTTGGTTATAACGAAAAACAGATTGCTGAACTTAAAGAGACTATCGACCGTACACCATGCGACGCTGTAATAATCGGTACTCCAATTGATCTAAGAAGAGTGATGACTATTGACAAGCCAACCGCAAGGGTAAAATATGAACTTAAAGTGTTAGGACCAGTAACGCTCGAAAAAATCTTGGAAGAATTTCTTGAAGAAGTGGAAAAAGATGAGTGACGAAGAAACAGAAATCTCACGGGTAAAAATAAAATTCGTGATTGATGGTTTAGGGGAAGCAGAAGGAGAGTTTGTACGTCACATGGCACCAAGAACTGTGGATATGATTGTAAGGAAACTTCCGATGGAAGGAAGAGCAGCTTTGTGGAAGGAAGAAGTCTACTTTGAAATACCACTGAAGATGGGAGAGGAAAAAGCGAAAAGCACCGTAGAGAAGGCAACAATAGCTTTCTGGCCTATGGGAAGCGCCATATGCATATTCTATGGAGAGACACAACCATATAGTCCCGTGAGTATTCTCGGCAAGATAACAAAAAATCTTGAACTATTCAGTATGGTGAAAAGCGGAACAAAAATCAAAGTGGAAAAAACAGGTTAAAGTTTAACTATAGAAATATACTTTCGCTCCAGCTTTTAAGAAGTCTTTCACATTCTTCTTTTACCTGTTTTTTTCGGCTTTTCTTTTTTAATATTCTAAGGAATTCCATGCGTTTTTGAACTGAACGTCTTTCTGCTGCCCCTCCAAAGTATAGTTTACCTTCAAGATATTCCTTCATGTGATTTGTTTTTTGGATGAAAAGGCTAGCAGCGTCCACCGGGTTTTGCACAGCATATTTGTTTGCCCAGATCGACGCATCTGCTTCGCGGAGTTGGGTAAACCCATCAACCTCCACTATACTACGGATATACGTTCTTAGAAAATTGTAGCAACCAGCTGTTTTAGTAAGCTCCAATGTTTGTCTCACTTTCTGTTTGAAGGCCGAGCTTCCCTTAACCCTTAAACGGTGTGTGTAACCTTTCTTGACTAGTTCCCCAGCTTTCTTAACTTCCTCGATTGTGTAGATTCTCTTCGGGAACTTCAATAGATATTGACCCCTAGCATCCGGCGAAGAAACTTGGAATAGTTTATGTAAACTAGGACTGCGAGCTAGTCTGCCGTCTTGTAGATTTTTAGACTGTGGTTTCCGGAAACCATCTGAACTATGCCATGTTCTTCCAGATGTTTAAGGAATTCTTTTGCTGCACTTATTCGCATGTTAAAACGTGTAGCCACAGCATACGGTGTTAAAACTCGCATTTTTTTCAATTCGTCTATTATCTTTTCATTTTTAAGGTCTGGCGGAACTATGGAAGATGGTTTCGTTTCTCTAAGTTTTGTTGTTTTCTCTTTTTTTTTCTCCTGTTTGCCTTTCCTTGATTGCATACGTTCAACTTGCTTTAAACTTAGTTTCTTTTTCCCACCCATAGACTGGTTCCTCGTTTTGTGAATGTGGGAACGGCTGCTTATAGGATTTTCTCGTAGGAATTCATTTTAGTTTGGAATAAAAAGGGAGAGTGAGGAAGAAAGTTATTTACCCATAACTTTTCTTACCGCAATTTCTATGTCTTCAGATTTTATGGTTTTTCTTCCAGCGTGCATCGCGAAGTCTAAGGCTTCTTTCGCGATTTTTGTACCGATTTCTTCTAATTCTTTTGCTAATTCTTTTGCTGCTGCTTCACTTACTCTTTCAGCTCCAGCTTTTTTGCATAATCTATGCATTGGAGCAACTGCTAATTCTAAACCAGCCATAACGACTCCTCTGTAGCTTATTTTTCTATTTAAAGCAATATTTAACGTTTATTGTTCTCTATTTGACAAAATCCGCCATTAATGCCTAGAAGTATTCAGATAAAAGGAGAAACTATAGAAGCAGAACCTGAGTTATTAGAAAAAAGTTGGGATTCAAATGAAGTTTGTGGACACTCCTACGCATCTTTAACACAGGTAATACCCAGAACATTGCCAAGGTGGAGAATTCTACACCGCCGCTTTGGTTTCGGCTCCACAGATTACGAGAAGTGTTAGAATCCCCTAGACTAGCTGGATGGCATCCTAGAATTGTTTATGCTACCTTAGGTATTCATCCATGGAATGTAAAGGCCTCGACAAATGATTAACTTCACCGGATATTGGAGTAGATTTCTCAGCAGAAGTGAAACAAAGTTTTAGCGTTTGTTGAAGAGATAGGCTTAGATTAGATCCTCATTTCAGAAAATAAGGCTATGCCCTCAAATTGAAGAACGATCAACTGCCATCGAACTTCTAGGTTTTTTTTCCCCCCGAGTACGTGACCGCTCTGATAAAAACATGGATTAGCCGTAAGGTACTCGATAAACACCAACCGTAGAGGAGTGGTTAAATACAATCATTCCATGAAGAAGCATTAAAGTCGCACAGTCCAAGCTCATCTAAGCCATCAATATCCCAGATAATGCGCGACAGGATGAGTAAAGTTAAATTAGTCATTGTTGTTTTATGAAGGTTTACTTCGATGTAGCTTTAAATGTAAGAAGCAAGACAGACAATGTATGATTGGAGGAACATCATAGTTTGGGCAAAGTGAGAACAGACCATATTAAGCGGTTAGCCAAAGAGCTTATTAGACGTTTTCCTAACAGATTTTCTAACGATTTTAGAAGTAACAAACAGGCAGTTAGTGTGCTTATAGAGGGAGCCACGCAAAAAGTGAAAAACCAGATTGCAGGATATATAACACACGTTTTAGCCGGAAGGCAAACATCATCCCAAAATGAAAACACGGAAGAAATTGAGTAACCTTTTAAAACATGTTCGATTTCTAACAAATGAAAGGTGAAAAAGGATGATGGATGATTACAGGAGAGACTGGGCATTACGCTACCTGCGGGAGGCAAAAGCAGAATTTGAAGCCGCTAGAAAAATGCCCTACATAGCGCCAAGCTTACTCTTAGAAGCCATTAGAAAGGCTCGAAACGCTATCCACTACAGTCTGGGAGAACCAGCATTTATAGAAAATATTATCAAAGAGATTTTAGAAGAAAAACAAGCAATAGGCGACCCAGTCTTAAGATGCATCGTGGGAGTAGAAGAAACAGTACAGCAACTACTGCAACTGCGAGAAACGAATGGAGAAACCGCGATGAAACAAGCAGACAACTTAATACAACTAGCCTCAGACATCGTTGAAACGTTAACCGGAGAAAAAGTAAAAGATTAGGAAAAAATAGTTTTAAACCGCTTCAGCTAGGCCGTCTAAAGCCCTAATGTTTTCAACAGAGGTAGCAAATACAAACGTAAGTAACTTCAACATACTAGCTAAAAGATAGGTTAAACAGAACAACAGCCTCAGTATTAAAGCAAATGATCATTAGGCCTACGGCATTCCACCCCTAACACCAGTTATATTCGAAACACACAGAAGGATGCATGTGGCTTCCAGAAAATCAACACCTTCAGTCTAGCGGTTATTTGTGGTACAGAGAAAAGGAATGGCGCCTAAAGGTTTTCTCCAATTGAAAGATCCATCATTGTGAAGCCGGAAGCCATTTTCGGATAAAAATCTGTGGATTTCTCAGGCATTCTTTCATGTTTTCGGGCTATTTTCAGGACCGACTCCGGAGTTGTTGAATTAACTAAGAACGCTAGCTTGGCCGCTCCATCGTCCACTTTTTCCATAGCCTTCTTTATCCATCTCACGTAGAGTATACCCTCATCAATTCTTAGTTCACCAACTTTCATAATGCCTTTAAAGATGACGTCTCTCAATATGGTTACGTCAAGAGAACAATACTCATCCGACCAATTAACATCCATGAATTGAGAAACATTTTTTCCTTTTTTCAACAGCAAGCCATAAGCCTTTCTTCCGTCATAAACGCAGAAAGCATGTTTCTTCTCATGGCTTTTCAAGAAACTTCTTAGATTTTCAGCGTCAGCATCCATTTCTGAAACTGAGAAGAACATCTTTAATTTCTGTAGAGTATCTGTGGTTAGCCCGATTTTTTTCAGAAGGCGATGTGTTGGTAAAACAATTAATCCTTCATCTTGAATAGGGACCATGTAGCTCATTCGGAAGTTGAACGCTGAATCTTCTGTCCACTCTTCTTGTCTGCGTCTTTCATTTCTGTAGGCAACCGCCGTCTCATATCTATGATGACCATCGGCAATCACAAACTGAGTATCTATCACCGCTTTTTGAACCAAACGTATCTCTTCCTGATTGGTCAATCTCCAGATAATGTTTCTAACTCCTAAGTAGTCTGTGACATCTATCAGTGGATGGCTCTTAGCGGTTTTTGCGAAAAGATTAATAGTTATTTTCTCTGGGTCGGGATAGAGTAAAAACCCAGTTTCAAGGTTCTTTTGGGTTACTCGCAACATGTTTAACCGGTCGATTTTTGGCCCTTCATGTGTAATTTCGTGAGGAAGAACCTTATTTTCCTCATAAGGATGCAAGCGTAAAGCAGCAATGAAACCTGTGCGGGTGTAGGTTTTCCTAAAAAACGTGAATTCTTGCCTGTAGATGAAGATTGCGGGGTTTTCGTCTTTCTTTAATATTTCTTCACTCATCCAATGGCGTATTCGCTGTTCGGATACTTCGTATCTGTTTTCTTCAATTGGTAGGGTTAGTCGGCAATAGTTATATTCTGATTGTTTATAGTATTCTCTCTGCATTTCCTGATCGATTTTGTCATAGGGTTGAGCTATCAGATTGCCGTAATCGCCTGTTTTTTCAGTATATCGGATGGCTCTGAATGGTCTAATTTCGACCATGAATTCCTACTCACTTGAGCTTCTCTAGTTCTTCAATCACCCTTTCAGCTACTTGTACACCAGCCTTCAACTGCGCTTCCTTAGTTTGAGCGCCAATATGAGGTGTTGCCTGGACATTTTCAAGTGTAAGCAGCTTGTGTCTTCCGGGTGGTTCTTCTTCGAAAACATCCACTGCCGCTGCTTTGACTTTACCTGATTCAAGAGCCTGGTATAGTGCCTCCTGGTCGACTACTCCGCCACGCGAACAATCAATTACTATGACCCCGTCTTTCATCATGCTGAATTCTCTTGTTGACAGCATATGCTTGGTTTGTTGAGTCAGTGGAACATGAATTGAAATAAAGTCGGTTTTCGGAAGCATTTCCTCCAGAGAAACAAAGCGGTCGTAAACTCGGCTTCTCACAACAATTACTTTCATGCCCAAGGCTATCGCCAGTTTTTCAACGATTTTCGCAATGTTTCCGTAACCTATTAACCCAAGGATTTTCCCATGGACTTCTACGCCTTTAAGCTCCTTCTTCACCCATTTTCCCTCGCGAAGAGTAATTGTTCCTTTGACTATGCCTCTTGCAAGTGCCAATAAGTGACCAAACGCCAACTCGGCAACACTGTTTGCAGACGCCTGCGGAGTGTTCACAACAGTGACGCCCATTTCTTTAGCCTTCTCTAAATCGATATTGTCTAAGCCAATGCCTGCCCGTCCAATGACTTTAAGTTTTTTAGCATTAGCAATTAGATTGCCTTTGACTTTAGTTGCTGATCGAACGACAAGCGCGTCGTATTCACCTACGATTTTAGGAAGATCGTCTTTAGGCATGTTCCACGCTTTTGTCACTTCGTAGTTTTTCTCTTCAAGCAGTTGTATACCTTCATCAGCAATTTTGTCGCAAATTAGGATTCTGAATGTCACTTTCCGAGTCCCCATATTTCATCAATATGCCAGATGGCTTCTTTGATTCCCGCGAGGTCCCATTCGCCCATGTGACCGATGCGGAAGGTTTGTTCAGCTAGTTTGCCGTAACCATTGGAGATCATAAAATGTCTTTCTTCCAGTTTCTTATTTAATTCTTTCACGCTTTTTCCTAAAGTGTTTTTGATGCAGGTGACTGTAACTGATTCGTATCCTGGTTCAGCAAACAACGCGAAATGTTTCTTTGCCCATTTCTGTGTGTATTCTGCCATGGCTTTGTGTCTCTGATATACGCCTTCATGTGTTTCCTCAAGCAGCAAATCCATCCGCTTATCAAGTGCATACAGAAGCGAGATGTTTGGAGTGAATGGTGTCTGATGCTTTCTCTCGTAATAATCGAAAATGCGAACTAGATTTGTATATAAACCTCGGTTGGGCACTTCTCTGGCTCTTTCCAAAGCCCTGTCGCTTACAAGTCCTACTGCTAACCCTGGAGGTAGAGCGAAACATTTTTGTGTTGAAGCGAAGATGACATCACAACCAATCTTTGAAGGTAATACTTTGTCGCCTGCCATCCCAGAAATGCTGTCAATTGCAAGCATTACATCTGGATAGTCTTTTCTCACCATTTCCCCAATTTTGTATATTGGGTTTCGCACTCCAGTTGATGTTTCGTTATGACAAATGCCCAATGTGTCATATTCTCCTGAACCAAGTTTCTCCGCGATCATATGTGGTTTAACTGCTTTTCCCCACTCCACTTCCAGAAAGTCAACCTCTTTACCGCAATCTTGTATGGCTGTTCCAAACCTTTTGGAGAAGGCTCCATTAGCACAAACAAGAGCTTTCTCTTTTACAATATTTCTGCCGACTATGTCAAACCACAGTGTTCCCGAAGAGGTAGTAATAGTGGCTTTGTAGTCACTTGGTTGCTGAAAGAACCTGTTCAATTTCGCGATGATGGCAGTATACAATTCTGTAAACTCTTTGGTGCGATGCCCAATCAGAAAGCGGGTTTGTTCAAAAAGCATTTTCGCACTTACTTCGGTTGGTCCAGGTATTAACAGTCTCTTATGCATTTTCTTCACCTTTATGTGTGGAGCATTTAAAAGATATATGATATTTAACTATTTACGCACGTTTTTTCATGTTTGATACTTTGAAGAGTAGAGTTCAGTTTAGCTTTTGAATATTTAGGACTTCTCGGTTTACTAGATTCGGTGGAATCCTTCCCTCAAAGAATGCAGTGAGGTTTTCCACAACCATCTCCGCCATTCTGGATCGAGTCTCATAGCTGCTACTTGATATGTGCGGAGCTACAACAATATTCTCAAGCTTGAGCAAAGCATTATCCAGCGGTGTTGGTTCTCGCTCAAAAACGTCTAATCCAGCTCCAGCAATCCATCCTTCTTTCAACGCTTGGTAAAGCTTTTTCCCATCTATTACTGCACCTCTTGAATTATTTATAAGGTAAGCCGTCTTTTTCATAAGTCTAAGCTTTTCCTCGTTTATCATATGATAAGTCTGATTCGTTAAGGAAACGTGAATGCTAACGAAATCTGACTCGCTGAGAAGCACGTCCAAGTTCACACGTTTCGCACCTAATTCCTTTTCTAACTCGGATCTCGGAACAACATCATTGTAAAGGATTTTCATGTTGAAACCTTTCGCTCTTCTCGCAACAGCAGAACCTATCCTTCCAGCACCAACTATACCTATTGTTGCGCCATAAACGTCTCTGCCTGATAGCATGTTGGGGTGCCAACCAACGTTCCATTGTCCATTACGTACATACTTGTCTGCTTCAACAACACGTCTCGCCACAGCCATCAGCAAAGCCCAAGCAAAATCCGCTGTGGTTTCAGTTAGCACTCCAGGCGTATTTGTCACATGTATGCCTCTTTTTGTCGCTTCTTTCAGATCTATATTGTCAAAACCAACAGCCAGTTGAGCAACAATCTTCATTTTAGGTGCTGCAGTAAAAACTTCTGCATCTATCTTGTCAGATAAAAGCGAAACAAGAGCATCCACATCCCTAACATTCTCCATTATTACTTCTTTAGAAGGAGGAGCATATTCAGACCAAACGTCAACGTCGAAACGCTCCTTCATTTTTTCCAAGCCCCTTTCTGGAATTTCGCGAGTAACATAAACTTTCGGTTTCAACATAAAACTCACTAACACAAATTCGTGTAATTCTTTATTAACATTAACTTGTTACATTTACCATAAGATCCCTGACAAATTAATAATGGTCATAGTGAATGATAAAAATAAAGAATAAAGAGCAACTCGTCGAAAATGGCGTGACACAGCTCAATCGAAAAGCGAGGAAATTAGCCCTGAAAAGCCTTGAATCTGCATTGAACGCCGTTGACCCAAAACAATTAATGAAGTCAAGACTTTTACTGGAAAATTCCAAACTCAAAGTAAACGGATATTCCTTTGATCTAAAAAAATTCAATAACATTTACGTTATTGGTGGCGGAAAGGCAAGTGGCTTAATGGCTGAAACGCTAGAGCAGAATTTGGGCAAACAGATAACAAATGGCGTTGTAAATATCCCACGCGGTGTCAAATATAAAACAGAAATCATAAAACTTCATGAGGCCAGCCATCCGATCCCAGACATGTCAGGAGTAGAAGGAACAAGCCGTATGTTAAAGATTGCTGAACAAGCGAAAAGGGAAGATCTTATCATATGTTTAATCTCGGGCGGAGGTTCAAGCCTCATGCCCATGCCCCGTAACGGGATAACTATAAAAGATAAGGGGGAAATCACAGACAGGTTACTCAAGTGCGGTGCGACAATAAACGAGGTTAATACTGTTAGAAAACATATTTCAAAGTTTAAAGGAGGATGGCTTGCGAAAAAAGCCTATCCAGCCACTGTTCTTAATCTTATACTTTCAGATGTTGTGGGAGATCCCTTAGGGTTTATTGCTTCAGGTCCGACTGTTCCGGATTCAACGACCTTTAGTGACGCTGTCAAAGTATTGAAGAAGTACGGTTTGTGGGACAAGAGTGCATCCTCCATCAAAAAGGTTCTATCCAATGGTGAAAAAGGCATAATTCCAGAAACCCCTAAAACCGATGATAAAGTGTTCAAAAAAGTTTACAATGTTGTGGTTGGAAACAACAGGTCTGCAACCCTAGCAGTGTGCGAAAGTCTAAGGTATTCTGGGTTAAACACGCTTTTACTGACCTCAACCTTGGAAGGAGAAGCCAGACAAATCGGAGTCATGCTAACCTCAATAGCCCATGAAGTTTCCATGTTTGGGGAACCTGTGCCAAAACCAGCAGGCATAATTGCAGGTGGAGAGACAACGGTTACCGTGACTGGAAAAGGTTTGGGAGGAAGAAACCAGGAAGTAGCCTTGGCAGCTGCTCTAAAAATAGGAAGTATGGATGGAGTTATTGTGACTTCACTAAGCACAGATGGTATAGATGGCCCTACAGATGCTGCCGGAGCTATAGCTGATGGAAAAACCATCTCTAGAGCATCACAGGTAGACATGAATCCTGAAGAATTCTTGGCTGATAATGATTCCTACAACTTCTTTTCGAAGCTTGACGACCTTATCTTCACTGGATCAACAGGTACAAATGTTAATGATGTCTCCATCGTAGTCGTTCTACAATGAAGAGGGATAATAAAACGAATGTAACCATGAGGTTTTTGGGGGTTTTACGTAGTATTATAGGTAAAAACAAACTTACCATTAAGTTCAAAGGGGCTGTTACGTTGAAGGAAGCCGTAAAAGAGATTATTGAGAAAGTGCCTAGGCTTGAGCGGACACTAATTGACCCTCATCTAAAAGATCCGAGACCCAACACGCTTATACTTGTGAATGAAAAGGAAATCAGCGTCCTAAATGGCTTAGAAACAATACTTAAAGATGGAGACGAGGTAGTTTTTATTCCGACCTTGCATGCAGGGTGAGAATTGTATGAGACTCTATACTGTTAGAACAGGAATCGTGAAAACAGGTGAGGACATAGTTGAAGTGATTATGGGATCTTTGAAGAGACAAAATTTACGGCTAGAGGATGGGGACATATTGGCTTTAGCCTCAAAAATCGTGTCGTATGCTGAAGGGCGTCTAGCTAGGTTAAGTGACGTTGAACCTTCAGAAAAAGCGAAAGAGCTCGCCAAAAAGTTTTTGCTGCAACCAGAATTCACAGAACTAGTCCTTCGTGAAGCAGACAAGGTTTACGGAGGAGTAGAAAGGGCTATTTTGACGCTTAAGAACGGAGTTTTAACATCAAACGCGGGAATAGATAATAAGAATGCGCCTGTCGACTTCGTAGTTTTGTGGCCAAAAAACGCTAAAGAATGGGCTAGACATATTAGAGAAGAAATTATACGTGGAACCAGCAAGCAGATCGCTGTTTTAATCGTTGACAGTGGACTGGCCCCTCTCAGGTTAGGTACGAACGGCTTGGTTTTGGCAGTCGCTGGGTTTAAACCCATAATGGACTTAAGAGGAGAAAAAGACATTTTTGGAAAGCCATTAATAATTACTCAACATGCAGTTGCCAACGATTTAGCTTCTGCAGCACATTTGTTAATGGGTGAGGCGGCTGAAAAAACTCCAGTAGTATTAATTAAAGACGCACCAGTTGTTCTAGATGAAGGTGCATACGACTCTACAAACATGATAATTCCGA
>DAOVFL010000051.1 GCA_030672945.1 Candidatus Bathyarchaeota archaeon
CATCCGTGGCTCTAATCCGACGGATTTAGTAACTAAGGCACCAGCCCCACCCATCACAATGCTGCCAAATGATTCTGCAGACAAACCTAAAATTCCTGAAGCCAACATAGTCGGATTGGCAAGCCTTAAACCAGCCAAATCCACAGATAGACGGTTAATCGTCAAATACTAGATCACCACGAACAGTTCTCAGTAAATGTTAACCGCTTATAAAAGTGGTGATATACTCGGAAATGAATCAAACTGCAGAACAGATGTTACTGGTAAACGTAAAAAACTGTTTCGAACTGTAACTTTCAGACGGTCTTCTTATGAATATTTAAATAAGATTTAAGGATAGAAGCTGGTGCTGAGCAGTCTAGGTAGGTTTTCTACAGTTTCTAGTCGAGTATTCCAAGGGTTGACTGTTGGAGAAGTATGGTACATAGGGTTATTCACAAGCACTTTGAGTCTAAATCTGTTCATTATTTCCCTCACCTTTGGAGAGGGGGAACTTCTTCAGCGTTGGGTACATAGGTTCTAAATGCGAAAGTCTTAACGCCTGGACTTTAGCCGTTAATTGTACTCCGTTTTTTATGAAGAGGAAAAAGTAGTTCACAGTTATATTGCCATCTTCTTTTTAAGTGAATGAGCGGTTTATCTGCTCATTCCACCACTTACATCCTTTATGATTGCACTTCTACCTCTTACACTTCGTTTAGACCAGCGCACACAATAATCCTTTGAACCGATTTTGCTGTTTCCGGGGATATTTCCTACAATTTATATTAGGATGAAATGTAGGAATAGCTAGTGCGAGTTAATGAGGAGAAGCCGGAAAGTGAGAGTAACAATAATTGAATCCGTGTTTGGAATATTGGCTTTCAGTAGAGAAGACGAAATAATAGAGAGTGTTCTTTTTCCCAAAAAACTGCAAGAAACATCCAGAATTCTGGCTGAAATTAAAGCTGGAAAACTGGTGGATGAAATTGCTTTATTAATAGATAAACTTGTTGAAAACGGTTATGATACTTTTATTTTTGAAGATTCAGGTTTGGCTAAGATCGTTAAAGAGAAGCTGAATGTTAAGGTTGAAGTTGCGAAACTATCCAAAAGGGGAAAAATGCTTCGTTCTATGGAAAGGTTCGCTGTCAAAACAGGATTTGTGAATGACACCATAGAATTTGAAAGGTGGATGCGTGACGTTGCTCTGGAAATGACTAGGCTTAAGGTTAAAGGAGCTGTTGAGAAAAAGGATCTGATAGTAATTCAATCAATCCAAACTCTGGACGACTTGGATAAGACTGTAAACTTGTTCATGAGTAGAGTAAGAGAATGGTATGGCATACATTTTCCTGAACTTGACCGCTTAATAGATAAACATGAAACTTACGTTCGTCTAGTTTATGAACTCGGTAATAAAGATAACTTCACGGATGAGGAACTAGAGAAAGAAACCATACCGAAATCGAAGGCTGATACGATAGCTAAATCAGCAAGAACCTCTATGGGTGCAGACCTAACAGAAGCAGATCTAACAAAAATCCAAGCATTATGCAAGAATGTTCTTGCTCTATACGAGCTAAGGCGAACTTTAGAGGATTATCTGAACATGGTTATGAATGAGGTTGCCCCAAACATGAAAGCAATCGTGGATTCTTTGTTGGGTGCAAGATTAATCGCCCTAGCTGGAGGATTAACAAATCTTGCCAAGATGCCTGCAAGCACAATACAAGTCCTAGGCGCAGAAAAAGCTCTTTTCCGTTCACTTAAAACTGGGACGAGACCACCAAAACATGGGATAATTTTCCAACACGCTACTTTACATGAAGCAAAAAAGTGGCAAAGGGGGAAAATCGCTAGAACCATAGCTGGAAAACTAGCTATAGCTGCAAGAGTAGATGCATTCGGAAGCAGGTATATAGGTGAAGAACTGAAAGCTGCCCTAGACAAGAGAGTTGAAGAAATCCATAGAAAATATGCTCAACCTCCTGAGATTCCAGCAAGAAAACCCAGATGGATGAAAAGGAGAAAGAAGCGTGCAAGTAAAGGTTAAGCCGCATCCCCGGTTCCCAGCGATTTTTCAAGTAACACTGGAAAGTGGCGTTCAAAGGCTAGCCACAAGAAACCTAACGCCGAGCAGAAACGTTTACAGTGAAAAACTCGTAAAATATAAAGGCGTAGAATACCGCTTATGGGATCCCTTTAGAAGTAAACTTGCCGCGGCTATCCTAAGGGGTCTAAGAAAGGTTCCAATAAAACCAAGTCACAGAGTCCTTTATCTGGGTGCAGCTTCTGGAACAACGGCAAGTCATGTCTCAGATATAGTTGGGGAAAAAGGTCATGTATACTGCGTTGAGTTTGCACCGAGAACCATAAGAGAACTTGTCAATAACGTATGCACATTTAGACGCAATATTTCACCCATACTGGAGGATGCTCGTTTTCCAGAAAAATATGCAATTTTCATCAGCGGAAAAATTGATGATGTTTACTGTGACATTGCCCAGCCAGAACAGGCCAAGGTTCTAGTGAATAATACAGACCTGTTCCTCAAAAGATCTGGATGGATAATGCTCGCCATTAAAGCCCAGAGTATAGACGTGACGAAGGAACCCTCAGAAATTTACAAGCAGGAAGTAAAAATCTTGAAAAAACGTGGTTTCCAAATAGAGGAAATTGTCGATTTAGAGCCTTACGATAAGGCACACGCTATGATAGTAGCTAGGAAATAATTGATGTATCTTCTAGAAGATAAGTATAGTTTATATCATACAAAGCATGATATTTTTTGTGACGTTCCGATGACTTATGTGGAGAAGGAGAACGAGAAGACTGCAGAAACTGTATTGAAGGAAGCAGGTTTCACTGTTTCTCAAAGATGTTGCTCTCGACCGAGTTGTTTCGACTTTGCAGCTAGGAAAAACAAAACCTTAGTTTTCATTAAAATTCAACAAGACATTGGAAATGTCTCTCTAGCCGATTCCTTGGAACTTCAAGTTATATCTGAATATGTGTCAGCTGCTTCGCTTATGATAAGCCAAAAAACACGTGAAAAACCATTGGAAGACGACACAGTTTATTCAAGATACAACATCATGGCTGTCACTCAAAAAACGTTTGAGAACATAATGCTCAGTAAAATCTATCCTCTGATTCAAGCTGGTCCGGGAGGTTACTACGTTGAAATCGATGGAGAGACAATTAAACAGAGAAGACAGGAGTTGGGATTATCAATTGGTGAAATAGCTGAAGTGATAGGCACATCTAAGGGAACCATCTATGGATATGAGCGCGGGATGATTAAGGCTTCAGTTTCCGCAGCATACAATCTCATATGTATCCTGGGAATACCTGTGGCAAAACCAATAAACGTATTTAAAAAATCAAAAAAGCAACCTAAACGTTTCTTAATCACCGCCAAACATGTAATCACCAAAAACAAGCTTCTTCGAAAAATTCTCAAAAAACTTACACGTTGCAACATTGCAGCGTTTGACAAGGCGCCATTCGACTTCATGATTAATGTCAAAGAAGAAAAAATGAGAATCATCGGCGGAGTAGCAAATAATAAGGAAAGAGAATTAGACAGGAGGGTAAACGAAATTTTAAGTGTCAGCCGGGTTGTCCATGCACATCCAATTCTCATAACAGAAGGGCAGAAACAATTAAACAATGATATTCCCTGCATTCATTGTAAAGAACTTTCAGAAATCAAGAATCCGGAAGACTTGATTACAAACTATAAGTAAACCTAGTTTGCCGTGAATCTCTTTCACTTTTAACCCTTCGAGCTGACTTCCACGATTTTCTAACACAATCCGGATAACTTCTAAATTTTTTGAGGTGTTGCTGGAGAAAACTTATGGTTTTAGGATCTGACGGGTAGCCGCATCCGAAGTCTCCATATTCCTGCTTCAACGCTTCTATTTCGTTATCTCTTTCAACTTTGGCGATTATGGAAGCAGCTGAAACTACAGGATATTTTTTGTCAGCCTTATGCTTCGAAACTATCCTAACTTTAAAGGGTAAACATTCTGAGATGTGCTGTCCAAACCGCTCTTCCAAAACATCTGAAGCATCAACATAGGCCATGTCCGGCTTAAGTGACTCGATAATTTTCGCCATAGTCCTAGCCTCCAACCTATTCAGCTTGTGAAGTTTTCTTCCACTCTGAACAACCTTATCAATATCCTTAGGCGACAGCTTTATCACATTGAATTTTATGGCGATTTCCCTAATTTCAACAGCTAGCATTTCACGCTTTCGTGGAGATAAACACTTAGAATCTTTAACACCTAATTGAACAAGCTTCGGTATGTCTTCTTCTGTCATTAGAACTCCTGCAATAACTAGAGGGCCTATTACACAGCCGCGTCCAGCATCGTCAACACCAGCCACCAGCATAAAAAATCACTCTTTAAACTAAATTCATCTCAAAAGTTATAACCCTTTATTTTTAATGAATTTTTAGAAACTCTACAGCTTTTTGGACGATCGTCTTATGCAGATTCCCTCTGTTCGCATACGTTACAATGTATGTTTCAGCATCTTCTCTACCCCTTATTTCTCTTATTAACTTGTCCGTTACCTTCCAATGAACAGTGCCAATAACAAGTTTTCTGCTTTCCACAGCATTCTTAATAGCCTTTCTGAAATATTCTGAATACAATTCCATAGGTCCAACTTCATCTATCACGACTACTTCAACATTTTTGACAGCGTCAATTATCGCTTCAGAACCTACACTATCAAGATCCCCTAAATTCACACGATATTTACCCACCTGAGGACCATGCTTTTGATGTATGTGGGCAAGCCAGCCTCTACCACCACCGCTTAAATCTAAAACTTCAAAACCAACACGTGCTCCACATGAACGAACTTCACGGCTCACCATTCCACCTACACTGTAACCTCTACCTTTTAATGCTTCAACAGTCTTAAGCAAGACAGATGTCTTCCCTATACCCGGACTACCAGTTATTAACAGTAAGCGCTTTCTCAACGAGCCTCCCCATTACACTGAAATCTAGTTTTCCCTAAAATGCTTTTTCACAATCACAGCTTTAAATGAATGCTTCCTCGGAAACCCCTTTTTCTTGTGCTCCGCTCTTGAACTCTCGTAGAAGGGTTCACAGAATTCTTTTCTCTCACTCTTAGTATAGTTGAAGAGGAAAAGAGAAGAGCATATGTCACCATACACTCGATCATCCACTCCACAAACCAGTTTTTATCCTAATTCCCAATCTAGTGTAGTTGTATCCGAATTTCCGGGGTTAAAGCGTACTCTAAACATCATACTATTCCATCTTCAGTTGGCATCCGTTAGACTGAGAAAAAAGAAGGGTTATGGGTCTGTTTCTCCGAAGTGTCTCGCTACTAGACTCACATCTCTCATGTCGATTTATCCGTCTGGCACGCCTATTGTTGGTCCTGTTAAGTCACAGTTTGCTGGTGCAGGAGGAACATTTTGTCCAAAGTTTCTTGCAACTGAGGCTACCCCCGCGTAAGTTATAACACTTAAAAAACAAAATGTAGCTTAATAATGATTTGCTCAAGTGAAGCCAAACGTTTTAGGTGAAAAGAAAAATATGAAAGATGAAATCTTCCAGATAGACTTTCCAACTGAAATTATCCATGAAGGTGACGTGAAAGTTCTGGTTCCAGAGCTTGAGGCTTTTGTAAAGTCGCCTTCTGAATATGCTCCTTCTAAGGCTCCTGTTTTTTATAATCCTGTTATGGAGTTGAATCGTGACATTGCGGTCTTAGCGTTACAAGTTTATCAAAGGATGCTCAACCGTGAAATTTCTGTTTGTGAGCCATTGGCTGGTTGTGGTATTAGAGGTGTGCGATTTGCAGTGGAAGTTGAAGGGGTTGAACATGTGGTTATTAATGATATTAACATGAAGGCTTTTCAGCTTATCAACTATAACGTGCGCATGAACGGACTAAGCAAATGTGTAACTGTAAAAAACGAGGATGCAAATTTTCTTCTTGGTAGTTATGGTGCACCAAGTAGAAGATTTGACGCGATAGACGTAGATCCTTTCGGCCCTCCAGTGCCTTATCTCGATTCGGCTGTTCGTGCCTTACGCAATGGTGGCTTTTTGATTTTAACAGCAACAGATATGGCTCCTTTATGTGGGGTTCATCCGAAAGCGTGCATCAGAAAGTATGGTGGAAAGCCACTGCGAACAGAGTATTGCCACGAATTAGCCGTTAGACTCTTGGCTGGAAGCTTAGCTGTGACAGCGGCAAAGTATGACATGGGTATAAGAATAGTCTTCAGCCACTGCACAAACCACTATATTAGAATTTACGTAATTGCAAAATACGGCGCGAAAAAAGCTGATGAAAACATTAGGAACATGGGATACATACTTCATTGTTTTAAATGTTTCCATCGAGAATCAGTGAGTAAAATTTTCATCATCAACCACCCTATAAACTGCGGTGACTGCGGATCAAAAATTAACGTTGCAGGACCATTATGGTTGGGAAAAATTTTTGACAAACAGTTCTGCAAATCGATGGAGAAAGAAGCCAAGAGGCGAGCATTTAAACTTGGGAAAAGGATAAGGAAAATGTTGACATTGATAGAAAATGAAACGGAAGCTCCAATCACTTATTACGTAATTGATAAGCTATGTAAGGCCCTAGCGTTGCCAACTCCTTCTGTTAAAATGGTTGTAGCAGCGTTAAGTCAAGAGGGGTTTCAGACTTGTTTAACACATTTCAATTCCAAAGGGATAAGGTCAAGTGCGTCAGCAATGAAAATAAAAGAAATTTTGCGTGGAATAGTGAACGTTAACCGGTAAGCCTTAAATACTTTAAGGCTGAAATCTGGGTTCCAGATGGAATAGACTTGAAGATGAAATATTCAG
>DAOVFL010000065.1 GCA_030672945.1 Candidatus Bathyarchaeota archaeon
GATCCAGCCCTTGAACGCTGGCTTAACACTATAATGAAAGCGTCAACACGATATGTTTACAGAAGCGCCTTCAGAGTATATGCAGAATTCACAGGTATGACCGGCTCCGCTTTGATTGATGAAGCACTTGAGGATTTGAAGCGAGATCCCAGAATGAAAAAGGATGTTGTTTTGCAGAGGCTTATAAGCTTCTATAATTGGTGTAAAACAGAGTATCCCCGGAAGAGCAGAGGTAAAGGTGAACATAAGGTTCTGGGTAAAGGAGTCTCTGATAAGCTTGCATATTTGTATGTGGGAGCTATACGCAGTTTTTATGCTACCTTCAGCGTCACAGTTCGGATGAAGGGAAGACACTCACTCCCAAAGCCCAGGGTAACTAACAAGCGGATGAAGGTTAATGCTGAACAGGTTAAGGTGCTTGTGGATCACGCACGATCACCCAGGGATCGAGCTATCATACTAACGTTATTTCAGAGCGGTATTGATGTTTCAACCTTGTGCAGCCTACGATATGGAGACATAGCAGAAGGACTTGCAGCAGAAGAGCATCCTTTGAAGCTGGAGTTATATCGTCAGAAGAGTGGAATAGAGTTCTACACGTTTCTCGGTAAAGACGCTGTTCTTGCGATAAAAGCCTATCTTGCTGATACGAAAGCTAGGGGAATCAGCTTCCAGCATGACACACCTTTATTCTTGAAGGTGAAGGGAAAACAAGCTATGACAACAAACCTGGTGCAGAACATGATGCGCGCAGTAGCCTTGAAAACCGGCTTCATAAACAAAGAGAACAATGGCAAAGCCTTCAATCCACTAGGCCCTCACGCTTTAAGGGAGAGCTTCGGTTCAATAATGATTAACAACGGTGTACCCGACACAATCGTGGATTTCTGGCTTGGACATAGTATTGGAGAGATGGCTCAAGCCTACAAATCCGTACAGTTTAAGAGTTTGAGGAAGTCGTATTTGGAGAGGGAGAAGCTGCTTAACATTTCAGCCCGGGGCCTAGATGAAGAGGAGCTGGAGGAAAAAGTCTCGGAGAAAGTGGATGAACGCGTTGAAGTGCTTCGTAGGATTATTAGGCGTTGTGAAGATGAAAACAGAGATATTAACAGTCGGATGAGACTTGCTGAAAAGAAGCTTGAGAGCATGGAAGAGATAATTCATAAAATCAGGTTAGAGATAGAAAGCAACTAGCGAAACAAAGAATGTAGCGCGTTAAATCCTTGTTCAAATCTCGTTCAAATTCCGTTTGAGTTTCGTTTAGCAATCGCGAACAATTTTCTTTTTACGGATATACTTAGCTAAGAACAGTAAAGCTTATCAATAGCTAGTAGCATGGGTTATTTTAGTTAGTAAACACTACCGTTCTCCTTTGACCTTCACTTGGTTGAGGGATGAACGGTAGCATTTATTAATTTAACTCCTTCTTCTATTTTTGTGAAACTTGATGAATACCGCAGCAGTTTTTATAGACGGTGGATACCTCCACAACGTGTTAAAACATGTTTTTAAAGAACCAACAATTGACTATGCAAAATTCTGTGATGCGTTATGCACAAATGTTGATGCAAAGAGATTTAGAACGTATTATTACGATTGTATGCCTTACCAATCAGCCCCTCCTACTCCAACCGAAAGAACACAGTATGCTGGAAAGCAAAGATTCTTTCGCTACCTTCAGTTTTGTCCTCGTTTTGATGTTCGCTTTGGAAAAATGCAAAAGGTAGGAACTACACCTCCAAAACAGAAGAGGATTGATGTTCTCCTTTCGGTTGAGATGGTTCGAATGAGTTGGGATCATCAAATTGAAACTGCAATTTTAGTTAGTGGAGATAGTGATTTAGTGCCAGCAGTAAAAGCCACAAAAGACGCTGGTGTAATAACAGTAGTTTACCATTCTCGATATTCACCAAGAGTATATGCACATGACGAATTACTGTTAGCTTGTGATGAACGAATAGAAATCACTCAAGCCCTTATTGACAGTGTTAAACGATGAGCTGGCACGCAAGTTAGTTTATCCATATTGTTACAATGTAACATTCAGAAGTTATGTTTCTATATGGTTTAGATATACCTAAATAGTGTAGAAATGCTTATGTCTTTTTTTCCTTTTTCAAAAATGCTAAAACTCTGTTTTTATGCGTCAGTTTCCGTCGAAGCTGAGGAAACGCCGTTCTTAAGTCCTTAGTCACATCAATCTTTGGTTGATCTTCTTCATTCCTTTCCTGAAATATATGGCTGATAAAAGCTTGTAGTACAGGGCAATAATTATTCATAAGTTTTCTTTCTACTGCGCGAAGCACACAAATTAACAATGCTGCGCACATGAGCAAGACAAACAGAAGGAAACCTTCAGCATTTTCCCAAACACAATATGTCTCCAGAGATGAAAAGTTGTTGTAGGGTTCAATAAAGAACCGCTCAAAATATAATCGAAAGATCAGCGCTACAACTGATCCCATCCCTAAAGCATAGATTGTTGCCTTTAACGTATGATACATATCTAATCTCCTAGTCATATAGTCCCAAACATGTTTTTGTGTTCTCCGACTAGTCATATAGTCAAGAATAGCGCATAACTCAGCTCTTCCTAGTTGGCCCCTTAATCCATGCTGTATACATTTCGCTCTTAGCAACTGCTCGATCGGTTGTAATTCAGTAATTCCTAGGATTCTACCTCTTTGCATATACTTTAACATCCAAATTTGGGCGATAAGAAATCCTATTGCTGGACCAGCAGCCAAAGACAGAAAACCCAAAAACGTTCCAATGTCAGAATGAGTAGCGAGTTTGAATAAAGGTACAATATTAATTGAAACAACCACTAGAAGGAAAGTGAAACCGGGAGTCATATATCTAAAGGAAAAATATCCTCTTTCAGACATGATTAACTTTTAAAGATATGCCGTTTAAATAACTACAGTATCCTACGAAGCCTAGGATAGCCCTCTCAAATCGGCTTTATCGTAGATTTGCTTAAGCTTCTTGTCGAACCACACACTGACCCAGCATTTGGTTAGTTAAATAAAGCATTATCATTCTAGTAAAACAAAGGCAAATGAGTAAACTTACTCATGTCAAAGACAAATTGTCGTTAGGTTCAAATGAACACCACGAGGAATTAGGTTAGTCTAACATTCACAAGTCACATTTCTGCATCAGCTAAGCATCCTAACTAAGCGAAAAAGCTAAGTCATTAAAGGATAATAAAAGGTTTCGAGAGGGAAGCTGATTTGAGCAAGCCTCAGCCTTACAAACTGATTGTAACGATTATAGTTAAATCAAAAGCAAAGCTTTTCGGATTTTTTCCTATCAAATCTGTTATTTCTGGCGAATTTTTTGAAATACACTTTCAATTTGAAAATATAAGTGAAGAAACTTTTCCAGGCACAGATTTTTTGTATAGCATAGAATGGCCGTCTGTGCAATCCGTTAGAGGTAGCTTCCCAATTGGTCCTCTCAAAAAGAATCAATTTCATGGTAGCCCTCCGATTACTACTCATGCTTTGTGTGAAGGGTTCGGACTGATTTTTATCAAGGGTCCTCTGACAGTAAAAGATAAGCAAGCCCGCACGAGACAAATTGAATATTATAGTGGGAAACGTGTAGAGGATCATATCGATATTAGGAGTAGTTCAGCTTCCGTTATTGCAAAAAGTTGGGAAGAGGTCTATGAGTTTTGGGCGATGATAATTTCAGCAACAGCCCTAATGATAATTGCCCTTGAAAAAATATTCTCTTTCTTAAATTGGCTCATACCCTAATTGGTTCCTGTGCAGGAATGCCTAAGTCTTATTTTTTGTGCGATGTTCTTTATTCTCGTGTTCAACTACTTTTTCAATTTTCTCATGTGTATAGTTGCACCAGCTGCAATGCCAGGGATCAGTTAAACGTTTTCGATGAACCATAATCTATTCACTTCCTTTTTACTCAGACTATTCCTTCTTTTTCTACATGGTTTGTGGAGCTTGCTGCCGGATGGATAGACAACACTTGGCTTCTAAAAGAAGCTGTGTTCCAGCATCAAGCCTATCCACACAAAACCCCTAATCTTTTTTTTCTGGCATCTTATGACTATGCCGAAACGATTCAACACCAGCAATTAGAAACACAAAACCAACAAAAGACAATAGCTCTCCCCAGTGGCGATATGGATATTCAATCCACCAATCATCCGTTAACCAGCTTTTATATACAGTGTAGTAGGTTCCAGCGAATACCCCTAACAACAGCAAGAACAGTCCTAACGACCAACACATTAGACACAGCGTTCGATATTCTTCTGCTTTCATGGCTTATTCCTTCTTTAGTTGTCTTTGATCGGTTCCCAAAGTATCTTTCCACAGTTACATTTTGGGCAATGAGGTATTTTGCCCGTTACACGATTTAGTCTTATCCACTCTGCTCTCGAAACTGTTCATTCATGTCCACACTTAATGCATTTGATTTTGAAAGCATCTGCATCTTTCTCTCGCGTCACGTTACGCCTCCCCATTCTATCTTTTAACTAATAGTTTTCCCCCTTATGAGTTGCGAAAGAATGTAAAAATCACGGTTTACCATACGTAGAAATTCATTGAAATAACTCTTTGTCACTACGTCAATCATACAAGGATACATGCCTTCGGATTCGGGTATGAAAGTTATGAATTGAATATGGTTAATTGGCTGAATTTTGGTTTCTCCGTTTTCCTGGTAGTATTCAAACATATCGCCAGTAAACACAATTGATGGGAAAATAATGAATGATTTCATGAAATTTTTCATACCTTCAACAGCTGAAATGATTTGCATTACAGCCTCGTGGAATTCATCTTTACCTTTAGGTGGAATGCTAAAAACACCTATTCGTATAGTTTTGTCCAATAAATGTAAACCAGATAGCATTGAAGCCATGATCTCATCAGGAGTCAAGTCCGTAATTTTTTGACTGAAAGCAGTTCCCTTAATCTTATTTAAGAAATCAAAAAGGGTTCCGAGTAACGGAAGGAATTCCTTTTCTTTTTCCTGAGTGTGAAAGACCCACTCACCTTTGAATCGTTTTTTACATTCAATAAGTAATGAGATAGCAAGCCAGGACTGTGGAAATCCAAATTTCATTGCCAGAATGTCAACTGGCCTGATTTTTCCCGTTGTCTTATCTCTATATGGCCATTGGTTGCCAACCAACCATCCATCTTTTCGAAGAACAGTTCCTATTTCAACTTCTGAAGGGAATCCACTTTTGAGGATATGTTCACGTATCTTTTTGATTCTCTTCTGATTCCTGTCAACACTCATTGACTGTTCCTTCCATTTTCAGTAAGCTTGTAGAAAACAAACCTACCCTTCCTTGTCTTCTTGACGATTCCAGAATCAAACAGCTCCTTTAAGGGAATATCAAATGTGGAATCTGGCATATCTTCGCAGATTCTGGATGGTTTTAGAGACGGTTTAATGTTTTTGCCGAGTTTTCGACAACATTCAAGATGTAAATCTTTACGGTACGTAGCGCCCCTTCTTAACCGATCCAGAATGATTTGCTTAATTCTCTCTCTTTCTCGTTGCCTTTGACTTCGTTCACTCATGGCTTAACAGCTCTTTATCACTTATGCGAGTTCATCTTTTTC
>DAOVFL010000053.1 GCA_030672945.1 Candidatus Bathyarchaeota archaeon
CCCTGACTTGCGCGTTCTCACCAGTTACATTTGTGCATTCAATGATTTGAATGATATCTGACTGCGTGAGTGCTTCTGCGGCTGCTTTTGCTTCATTGCCCATTAGTCAGTTCCTCTTTTTAATCCTTCAACTCTTGCAACTACCTCTTTTACTAATCCCTCAGCCTCGCCTTCCTTGACTATGCTGGCTGCGGCTGCGGGAACATCGATGCCTACAGCGTTGCCTATCTTATCCTTACTCGGTACAAACATGTATGGGATTTTTCTCTCTTCGCATAGCAGTGGCAGATGGGCTACAACCTCCGGCGGATCAACATCTTCAGCTATTACTACAAGTTTTGCTTGCGCCCTTTCGATTGCTTTTGTCGTTTCATTTGTGCCTTTCCTAACCGCACCTGTTTTTGCGGCTATTTGTAGGGCTTCATAGGCCGCATCTGCAACTTCTTTTGAAACCTCAAATTTTACGTAAAATGGTTTGGACATAAGCCTAACCCTTCAAATGCAAAGTCTTATCAACATTTCTTATTTATGAATGTTTCGACTAAAACTGAAGAAGAGCTTCTGTCACTTATGTCCTTGTAGGAAGGTTTAAATAAACTGGTTCGTTCAACCATTTGCTTTTGAGGGGAATCCGGAATTTTGCAGAGACTTGGCCGAGTCCTTCATGTAAGTCAGAGTTGGAATATAATAATAAAACTTGAGAATGTTCCCACAATCGGTGAAACGGTTGTTGATGAGAACTTGAAGTCTGTTGGAAAGGTTCTTGACATATTTGGTCCAGTCTCTTCGCCCTACGCTTCAGTAAAATCTAAAATCCGAGAAGTCGAAAGATGGGAGAATAAAATTCTGTACGTACGCCCCTCAAAAAGGAGAAAGGAGAAAACATGAATGGGTGACGAGAAAAAGGATATGAACATTGATTCTCCGTTGGTATCTCAATCAGAAACTGTGAAGGTTCAGCATTGTCCTGAATGTGGTAGTATTAGGCTCATGCGTGATTACGAGTGTGCTGAAGTAGTTTGTATGGACTGTGGCTTCGTGATAATTGCAAAAATCGCTGACAGAGGGCCGGAATGGAGAGCTTTCACGAATGAGCAAAGGGCGAAACGGACAAGGGTTGGTGCTCCATTAACCTACACAATTCATGATAAAGGCTTATCAACCATGATTGATTGGCATGATAGAGATGTTTATGGGAAGAGTCTGTCACCTGGTCAGAAAGCGCAGGTTTACCGTCTTAGGAAGTGGCAGCGACGTATAAGGGTTTCAGATGCTACAGAACGCAACCTTGCCTTTGCATTATCCGAGATCACGAAAATCGCAAATAATGTAAACCTTCCTAAGAACATCCTGGAGACGGCTTCGGTTATTTATAGAAGAGCCGTTAAGGAACGTTTAATACGTGGAAGGTCAATTCAAGGTGTAACTGCGGCGGCTATTTATTTGGCCTGTAGACAATGCGGGTTGGCTAGGACATTAGAAGAAATAGCTCAAGCGTCAAATGTAAAGAAGAAAGAGGTAGGCCGTAGCTACCGTTTCCTAGTTAGAGAACTTGACTACTTCGTTCCACCTTTAAAGCCAAGCCAGTATGTAACGAAATTTTCAAATCAATTAACAATGCAGGGAAAAGTTGAGGAAATTGCTCACAAAATTTTAGCAACTGCGAAAGAATTAAAGCTTACTTCAGGTCGTGGACCTACAGGTATAGCTGCTGCTGCAAGTTATATAGCCTCAGTGTTGACTGGTGAGAGAAGAACACAAAGGGAGATAGCTGAAATAGCCCAAGTAACTGAAGTCACCATCCGGAATCGTTACAAAGAACTCGTGGAACGTCTAATGTTCCAGATGAGCCTTTGACATCCCCAATTTTTTTTGAAATCTACTTTTTCGTTTAGCAATACTGATGAAGCTTCTTCAAATCTCTTAAGAATTTAAGGAAGATATCATCCGTTGAAGCTTTTGGCTTATCCCTTAGATTATTAACTTCATCCTCCAGCTGATTTGACTTTTCGATTTACAACATCCCTAAGCTTCCTGCTTGCTTCAGAAACGTGTTTTTCTCCTCTTTATCAGTCTCAACTTTTTCCGGGTCTGGTTTCCATTTCAACAATATGTGCAACCCTCCTTCACAGTGAACTCCAGTGGCGATTGAAAATAGCCGTTTGACTTTGAGCTATAAGCGTTTACAAAACACATTTTAGACTCCATGGTGATAATTGAGAAGGGGGAATAATTTGGTTAAATGTCCAAAGTGTGGAACGGAAGTAGTTACTCCAGTAAAGAAGTGGTCTATTCCTTCTCGGAAAGCTGCAAAAAGAGGAGAAAAACGTAAACTTGTTATGGGGATATTTGAATGTTCAAATTGTAAAGCTAGGTTCAGATCAGCCGTAACAGCTGAAACAAGTGCTGGAGAGACAGTAAATGTTAAAAACATGGTTGAAAGAATTAAAGGTATAAAGGGAGAACTCATGCAGACTCTGAAGAATCTTCGTGAAAAAATAAATACCTTGGAGACTGAACGTTCAAGCTTAATGATTGAAATCGGGGAATTAAAGAAAATGGCAGAATCAAGAGTGAGCGCCCTTGAAGGCGAAGTGAACATGATGCGGGAGGAAGTGCAGTCCCTAAGGGACCTCTTGGGGTATACAGAAGAATCAGGAAAATAACAAACATCAATTAACCTATACGCATGCTTTTCAAATCTAAATCATAACATTTCAAATCATCTACTCTAATACTATTACTCCCAAGCTACAGCTTTTACTGGTTTTTCAAACCTTGATATTCTGTTTCTCACAGAATTCTATTTCATTTGCTGAAACATTACATAACATTTCTTACTTTCCATCCTAAATCGCGAAACCCTTAGGCAACTTTGTACTGCATTCACGCTTTGAAAAGACCTTTTACTTTTTCATGTTCCTCGTTTTTTAAAGGTTCTCATTACAACATCAGTTTACTGGATCACGAAACATGATGATAACAATATTTTATATTTTCCAACAATGTCAACATATATATTCAAATTCTATCAAGGATTTTTTTATGATTTAACATTCACATTCTCTTTTTTCTTCGAGATGTATTAATTAAACATGGACTGAGGAACCTTAGTCTTGACACATTTTATTTTTTTTTGTTTTTTTTGCATACGGCAATAGTTAATCTTAAAGGTCTGTTCTGTTTATCAATAGGGTATGCCTTACAAGTTCACGTTCGACCTTTCGAAGATTCCACGTTTCTTCTTTAAAGAGATTGCCATGGTTAGTTATCAAAAGGACATGCATAAAAAGGTCGGCAGAACCCTTCATGAAATCATTAGAAGATTCAGGATTCAAGAGGCGACGGGACTTAACCTTTCCGACGTTGTACTTATTCTTGAAGACTTCGTAGAAATACAGGGTAGAAATTTTTTAGAAAAGGATAGGTTTATAAAAACAAGAGAAAGAGCGCTCTTTCTACCACATTGTTCCAGGAAATACATGGACAGTCGATGTAGAGCTGTGTTTGATCCGAGTATACCATCTTACATTTGCGCACATTGTTCTTCCGACTGTTTAATCAATAAGGCTGTGTCCTTTGCTGAAGGGAAGGGTTATGACGTTTACATTTTGCCTGGTGGTTCCTGTATTCCAAGGATTTTGAAGGCAAAGCATTATGAAGGCGTTGTAGGTGTTTCCTGTGGCGAAGAACTTAAGCAAGGTGGAGAATTACTGAGAAGTATGAGAATAGCTGGTCAGGCCATTCCACTGGTAAAAAATGGCTGCGCAAACACGTCCTTCAATCTTGAAACTTTATATTCTATTCTTTAGTTATAAGAAGGATTGACCAATTTCTTTACTCCAGTGAAAAGGGAAGAGTGTAAATGATGATGTTAGCATTGGCTTTCTTCTTTTTTCCTATTGCTTTCTGATTTTTCGTTTCCTAATCATTTGTTGGGTATCAACTTCATCTCAATAGCTGTAGTTTCCGGATGGTTAGAAATTCTGAGCATGCGTAGCATTCATATTCAATACAAATTGAAAACTCTGTGAAAGGCTTAGATTCCTGAAAATTACTTCACAAGTTCCCTTTTCTTCCAGCGTAGGTTCTTACTTCGGCACTTTCTGCATTTTAAGGCGCTTGGAGCGTTTCTTGAACCGCAGTTCCGGCAGATCTTCATGTGTAACCTGTGCTTCTGGGCGAGTGCCTTTTTAATTGGATCCATTATCGGCATTTGCTTTACCTTCTGTTGTTGTTAGGACTCAGGTAAACCTGCTGTCAAATATACTTTTTGTTGTAAACTATTCCGTTAAAACTTCCAGTGACTATGAAATCTTCATCATCGCATAATATTGTAAACTGCGTAAGATTGTCTTAAATATCAATAATTCTTGCTAACGACTTTGCTACGTCGCTTGGTTTTTCAGCTACGTTCACGCCTGCACTCCTTAAGGCTTTTATTTTACTCTCAGCTGTTCCTGCTTTTCCCATTATGATCGCGCCAGCATGCCCCATGCGTTTTCCAGGTGGAGCGGAGCGTCCGGCTATAAACGCTACAACTGGTTTTGGATATTTTTCCTTTATGATATATTCTGCTGTTAATTCTTCTAGGTTGCCACCTATTTCTCCTATTAAAACCACAGCCTTTGTTTGAGGGTCTTTTCTAAACATTTTTAGTACGTCAATGAAGTTTAGACCTGTTATTGGGTCTCCTCCTAGACCCAGACATGTTGATTGTCCTAGCTGTTTTCTTGTTAGACCTGCTGCTATTTCGTATGTGAGTGTTCCGCTTCTGGAAACCATGCCTATGCTGCCTGGCATGAAGATGTGGGCTGGCATTATTCCAAGTTTACTTTCTTCTGAAGTTATTATTCCTGGGGTGTTTGGTCCTATTATTACTGCGTTGACTTGTTCAGCGTATGTCATAACGTTGACTGCGTCTTTTATTGGAATGTGCTCTGTTATGATTATGATGGTTTTTATTCCGTTTTCGAGAGCTTCTAGAGCTGCTTCCGCAGCGAATATAGCTGGCACGAAAATTATTGAAGCGTTTGCTGGATGTTTTTCTAGGGCAGCCTCAACTGTGTCGTAGACGGGGACGCCGTGGATTTGCATTCCACCCTTTCCAGGGGTCACACCAGCAACGATTTTTGTTCCGTATTCCAGCATCAGCTTGGTGTGGAACCTTCCTTGGGTTCCAGTTATGCCTTGAACGATTGCGTGTGTGTTCTTGTCAATTATTATTCCCATGTTATCTCTCTTCTTCTTGTTTTGATATTTTAACAACTTTCTGTGCGGCTTCTTCCATACTTTCCAAAACGTGTATTCCAACTTCTGTCAGTATTCTTTTTCCTTCTTCCTCGTTTGTTCCTACAAGCCTAATGACTATGGGTTTTGTTACTCCAACTCTTTCTTTTGCTTTTAGGATTCCTGTTGCAACCTCGTCGCAGCGGGTTATTCCGCCTAGAATGTTTATGAACAGTGCTTTAACGTTCGGATCTGAGAGCACAATGTTAAGGGCAGCAGCTATTTTTTCTGATGTTGCCCCGCCGCCGACATCCAAAAAGTTTGATGGTTTTCCACCGTAAAACTGGATGGTGTCTAATGTTGCCATTACGAGGCCTGCTCCGTTGCCTATGACGCCTATGTTTCCGTTCAGTTTGACATATGCCAAGTTATTTCTTATGGCTTCCAGTTCTTGCGGGGTAAGTTCGCTTTCACCTTCAAGTAATCTTTTTTTGTATTCTCGGTGGCGAAATAAGGCGTTGTCATCTATTATTATGCGTGCGTCTGCTGCAACGAATTTTCCGTCGAATGTTTCTGCTAGAGGGTTTATTTCAACTAGTTCCGTATCGTAATCCATGCTAACACGGTACAAAGCCTCAAATATTTTTCCCAGTGTAGTGAGTTGACTGCCTGAGTATCCTATCTTTCTCGCCATCTGGCGCGCGTGGAAGGAACGGAAACCATGTTGTGGTTTTATCAAGGATTTTATGACTTTTTCCGGAGCTTCTGCTGCTACTTCCTCTATTTCCATTCCGCCAACGGTTGAAGCAATTGCAACATAGCTTCGGTTAGCTCTATCAATTGTTATACCTAGGTAAAGTTCATTCTTTACCTGTATTTTTTCCTCAATCCATATGCTTCTGACAGGTATGCCCTTTATTTGCATGTTTAACAGTTTTTCCGCGCTTTTTTCCGCTTCTGAAACTGAATCTGCGAAGAGTATTCCGCCTGATCTTCCTCTTCCAGCGACAAGAACTTGCGCCTTTATGGCTAAGGGGGGTTTCAACGTAGATGCGATTTCGCGGACTTGGTTTACATCTGTTGCTAATCCGCCTTTAGGTGTTTGAATTCCATATTTTGCGAGTATAGTTTTTGCTTCGTATTCGAAAATCTTCATTGCAGTTTTCTCCTATTTTATTGGTTCTATAGCGACGTAGGATTTTGTATCTTTTACGCCTTCTATGTAGGAAAGCTTTCTTAGAATCTCGTCGAGTTTAGCTCTTTCAACGATTATGAGAGCGTCAACATCGCCTGCAATTCTAAATGCTCTTTGAACGGCGAGTTCACGGATCTTTTCGTAAACCTCACTCCTCTTGGAAGGAGATACTTTAATGAATACAAACGCTGGGATTGATGATATTCCAAGCGCGTCTAGTCCGTTTTCCGTTACGTCTATAAAACCCCTGCCAGTTCGTATATAATTCAAGTTTCTGAGTTTTCTTAGGTGGACATTTAGTGCTTGTCTACTGATGCCTAGTTGTTTTGCCAGTTCGCTTTGCTTCATGTGCAAAGAGTACGTGTTCGTGGATTTTCCT